>JBCDHV010000022.1:0-16455 GCA_038749615.1 Bacteroidota bacterium | reverse complement strand
GCTCTTCTGGCAATTCGATGAGCACGGTTACCTCTGGGTGCCGTTCGCAGAACTGAAACACGAGCGTCTTCAGTCCCGTGACCAGACCCAGATGCCTTAGATGAACCGGCCGAAGCGCCTTCAGAATAGCACGCAACTCGCTAGCCACCGTGTCGATGTGGCCACGCATTTCTCCGCTGGCCGCAGGATCGAAGCTGTGCTTGAGCGAGGCTAGCTCGAAGACATGACCGAGGCTGTAGAGTTCTTGCATCGGCCCATCGTGTAGCTCACGGGCAATCCGTTCACGCTCTCGTTCGCGGCTCTCGCTGAGCCTGCGCTGCATCTCTCGCTCCTCCGCCCTCTGCCGAGCCCACGCCTCTTCCCGCCGGCGGTAGACCAGGACCCCACCCGCCAAGGCCAGTACGACCAGCAGCCCGCCGCCACCCCAGCGAAACCATCCCGTTTGCCAGAACGCGGGGCGGACGTTCGTCACCACCACAGCCAGGGGGCCAGCCACCCCGTCTCGGTTGACTTCTGCCACTTCAAACCGGTATGCCCCAGGTGGAACGCCCGTGTAGGCTGCTCGAGGCTGCTGGCCCGTCGTGGAGCGCCACTCGTCGTCGTAGCCGGCAAGGCGGTATCGGTACTGGTTCTGCTCGGGGTTCGAGAAGTCCAGTGCCGTCAGTTCGAAGGCGAAGAAGTTCTCGTCGTAGTTGAGCGAGACGGTGTCTCCAGATGCTAGGAGACCGGTCCGGTACTGGTCATACACCTGCAGCCGGCTCACGCGCGCAGAGGCTGGCAGATCGCTGAAATCGAGTTGGGAGGGATGAAACCACGTTACACCGTTCGGGCCTCCGAAATAGAATCGACCGTCTTCTCCTCGATGGTGCGCCATGAAGTCGAAGGCGTTCCCCTGTAAGCCGTCTGTAGCGGTGTAAACCCGAAACCAGCGGGCCTCAATGTCAAACTGTGCAAGCCCCTCGTTGGTGCTCAACCAGAGCGAGCCGGCATCGTCTGAGCGGACGCCGTACACGGTCATGTTCGGAAGCCCCTCGGCCGTGGTGTAGCACTCGAACTGTTCTTCGCTCGTCTCCATCCGGCAGAGCCCGCCGCCAATGGTGCCGAACCACAGCGCTCCAGGATCCGTGGCGTCTTCAGTGATCGTCCAGACGATCGACCCCGTGAGCCCAGAATCGCCCTTGGCGAAACAACGCACCGGGGCACTGGACGGGCGAAACTGACACAGCCCTTCGTCAGTGCCGGCCCAGTGCTGGCCTTGGTAGTCCTCGTAAACGGTATTCACCGCCAAACTAGGCAGTTCATCTTGTGCGACACGCTCGAACATCTCCCCTCGTGCGTGCTGAACGTAGAGACCCGAGCTCGTTCCCGCCCACAGCCGGCCGGCCGAGTCCTGGCTGAGGTGCCGAATGGCCAGAATCGGCCAGAGGGCGTCACCGACAGCCTGCCGGATCAATGGGGACCGTTCGAACTCGCCACTCGCCGGGTCGAGCGTGAACAATCCCTGACGCTTGCTCCCTACCCAGATCGTGCCCGTCTCGTCTTCGAGAACCGTCCAGAATGCGTTTGGGTAGCGACCTCCGCCTTGGCGATCGTACGTCCGGGTTTGGCCGGTATCAGGGCGCCACCGCGTTAGTCCATCGAGCGTGGCAACCCAGACGTTGCCGGCCCCGTCCGTCGTCATGCCGTTTACGAAGCGGCTCGCCAGTCCGTCCTTTTCCTCGAACAGGCCGAACCCGATGGACCGCTGCCCTTTCCACCGGCTGAGCCCCTGGTTCGTACCGATCCAGACATCGCCGGCTTTGTCCTTGAACACGATGCGGGCCAGCGTACCAGGCAAACTGGCTCCGCCCATCTCAAACCGGCGAGACGTTCCGGTTTCGAGGTCGACCGTGTACACGCCCTCGGTCTCCGCCGCAAGCCAGACCGTTTCCCTATCTTGAAGCGCTGTTTGCCGAAGCCCAACGAGGTCAAAATCCACCGCGATGGGGATCCATTCACCGCCTTTCACCTGATAAAGCCGGATTGGAACGCGCCGGGCGGGCCGGCCGATCAGGAACGCCCCATCCTCAGAACGCCAGTTCACGCTCTGGCTGTCATCGGCGCAACTGACCTGCCTGCGCTCGGGATGGATAGAGCACCCGCGGGGTGCCTCGAAGGATCGATACCAATTCAGCCGCACGTCACCGGAGAGCATTCGGTCAAAGGAGCCGATGGGCGTACGGCGCTGCGCCGGCTGGTCGAAGACGGCCTCTCGGAAACGACCGGCGTCCCGGTCGAACCAGCACAACCCGCCGTCGCGAGCTCCGACCCACAGTTGGCCCAGACGGTCCTCGGCGAAGTCAGAGACGTTGGTGCCGCATGGGGATCCAGGAGCCGGCCCCTCTTGGACGCGGCGAAAGGATTCTGACTCTCGGTGGAGCCAAGCCAAGCCGCCCTGCGTCCCGACCCAGAGCCGGCCCGTCCGGTCGGTGTACAAGGCCGTGATCCGGCTGCTCGGGACGGACGCTGAGTCTCCCAACACATGCCGGTACACCACGAAGCGGTGCCCATCGTACCGGTTCAGCCCGTCCTCGGTACCAACCCAGAGATACCCCGCCGAGTCTTGCGCCAGCGCTGTAACGGACCGCTGCGAGAGACCATCGGTAACAGAGAGATGGTCGAAGAGAGCAGAGGTCTGCCCGTGGACCGGCACCGTCACGAGCACCAGCAACCAGAAACTGCACAGCCAGCGAGGCATCGATCCGAGTCAGGTGAAACACTCGAATATACACCGCTGGCTGCGCGCGCCCGTGGAACCAAAGGTGAAGCTGGCTGATGCTTTGCGTGACAGGTGAACAAGTCGCAGGTAGCAGGTAATGCCAGATCAACGAATCGTCGGACCTCACCCACCTGCTACCTGCCACCCGTTCACTCACTACGCGAAGCGATCAACGAGCCACAACCATTCGCCGGCTCACGCTCAGCGTCTCGCTCTCGGCGCGGACGACGTAGACCCCCGCCGGCAAGCCGGCACCCGCGTCCAGATGCAACGCACCTTCCGCCTCGCCGGTATGCAGCGTCTCGACCAGCCGGCCGAGCAAATCGTAGACCTCCACCTCGACCCGCTGACGGCGCGGCAGCTCCAGGCGGACCATCGCTGACCCGACCGCCGGCTGCGGATACACCGCCAGCGACGCGCCCGTCGGCACTACCGTCGCCTCGACGATGGGCGAGTACTCGAACGCTCCGTCAAAATCCACCTGCTTCAACCGGAAGCGATGCGTACCCGCCGGCAGATCCGTGACCCGAAAGCCGTACGCACGCGGGGACTCCACCGTGCCCGCTCCCTCGACAAACCCAACCTCAGTCCACTCGCTACCCGTCACCGGCTCACCCGCCACGTCGAGCCCGACGTGCTCGACCACAAAGCCGGCGTTGTTCGTCTCGCTCGCCGTTTGCCAAGAAAGCACGACATCGGAGCCGTCGGACAGTGCATCGAAGGCGGTCAATTCAACGGGCAACCCACCGTTTTCAAGCCCTAAGACGAAGGCGTCGTTTGCGCCAGCGCTTGTCCGGCCGTCACCGCCGGCGGGATTGAACAGCACACCGTTGTCGAACAAGCCGGCTGCAAACGTCCGCCCTCCGGCTCCGGGCACGACACGCCGTGCCGCGACGCCACCAGCACTCGCTCCTTTGATCGTAGCAAAGTCTGGCGTTGTGCTGCCTGACGGGTAACGGGCAACCACATACGAAACGCCTGATGGCGACGTGCGGCTCGTTGTACCGGGGCCTCTGTCAAAGTCTGTGGTTCCGGAAAACTGACCGCCGATGGTGAGTGCACCCGACCCATCCAGGGCAACATCCCAAATTCGGTCGGTCCCGAACGTTCCGGACGTCCCACCAAACTGCCAGAACTCAGATACGACGCCGAGCGTGTTCGCGCGTAATACGAAGCCGTCACTAGCGCCGCTGGCCGTAAACGAACCGGCGGAGGTATTAATCGTGCCTCCGAACACTCCACTGACATACAAATTCCCACTCCCATCCAGCTCCAAATCATCTGCTCCGTTGGTGGCTACTGTGTTGTAGGGATTTCGCCACTGGAGAATGTTTGCATTATCGTAAGCGGCTATGAAGAGTGCACTGTTTGTCCCAGAGACTGTTGACGTCCCAGGCCCTGGGTCAAAGTCGATGCTCCCACGGAAGATTCCGGCTACATACGCGACCCCGGAGACATCCACGGCAAGCGCTGACGAACCAGTGACGCGGGCAGTGGACGACGTATTACCGGCGGCATTCGTGAGTCCAAACCCCGTGATGTAGGCGCCGGCAGCCGTATAGCGGGCCAAAAACATCGCAAAGGTCCCTTGCTGCGTGACGTTGGCCGTGCCGGCACCCGGGTCGAGATCGACCGTGCCGGTGAACCGGCCCGTGACCACAGGTCCGTTTGTGTTGGGATCGACGGCGATACCCAGGCCAAGCACGTTGGCGGGCAAAACAAACAAGGTCCCGAGTGATCCACTGGTGGTGTAGTTGGCCACGAATGTAGCGTCAGAACCTGAGGTCTCGCTTGCGACGCCAGGTCCTGGGTCGAAATCCACGGTCCCAGAGTACAACCCGACTACCCAGAGGCCTCCTGATCCATCGGGCACGCTGTCAACGATATCGACAGATTCGGTGGAGACGATCTGGAAGGCATCGAGCAGGTTACCCGCATCGTCGTACTCCAGAACTGCGGAGCCCCGATTGCCAGTGAAGTTTAGGCTTGCTGGAGCCCCGCCGGTTTCGTAGGTCAACGTCGGGCTGTCGGTCGTAACAGTCACGATAATGCCGCCCCCTCCATTGGAAACCGCAGTCGTTCGGATTTCCGAGCCAGACCCGCCGGCCGCTCGAACAAATTGGGCCTCTGCCGAGGGGGAAAAGAAGAGAAGGTAGACCGCGGTGAGGATGAAGAAGCGTAGCATGTACTTCATGGACATGGTGGCGTTGAGTGGTGGATGGCGGTTGCCGTAGCGGCAGCTCCCAATCAACCCTCACCTCCTCAGCGCAACATCGGTTCAAAGTTGTATCCCGGTCAGTCCAATCGTGCATTTGGACTACACACTACACCCCACAGACTAGCACTCTGTAGGTCTGTGGGGTGTAGTGTGTAGGTGCGTGGCCTGTGGGCGTAGCTAGCGGTAGACGTGGTCTGTAAGGCGTAGTGCGTAGCTGGTAGATATCTCACACATCTAGGCACCACATACCGACGGATCTACGCGAAGCCTCAGCGAGCCAACACCATCCGCCGGCTCACGCTCAGCGTCTCACTCTCGGCGCGGACCACGTAGACGCCCGCCGGCAAGCCGGTACCCGCGTCCAGACGCAACGCGCCTTCCGCCTCACCGGCATGCAGCGTCTCGACCAGCCGGCCGAGCAAATCGTAGACCTCCACCTCGACCCGCTGACGGCGCGGCAGCTCCAGGCGGACCATCGCTGACCCGACCGCCGGCTGCGGATACACCGCTAGCGACGCGCCCGTCGGCACTACCGTCGCCTCGACGATGGGCGAGTACTCGAACGCCCCGTCGAAATCCACCTGCTTCAACCGGAAGCGATGCGTCCCCGCCGGCAGATCCGAGACCCGAAAGCCGTACGCACGCGGAGACTCCACCGTGCCCGCTCCCTCGACAAACCCAACTTCGCTCCACTCGCTACTCGCCCCCCGCTCACCCGCCACGTCTAGCTTCTGCTCAACCGCGAACCCAGCGTTGTTGGTCTCGCTCGCCGTTTGCCAAGAAAGCACGACATCCGGACCGTCTGAGACAGCATCGAAGGCAGCAAGCTCGACGGGAAGAGCACCGTTTTCGAGGCCCAAGATGAAGGCGTCGTTTGCGCCTTCGCCTGTTCGGCTATCGCCACCGGCCGGGTTGAAGTCCACGGTGTTGGTGAACAAGCCGGCTACGAAGGTCCGCCCGCCGGATCCAGGGACGACCTGCTGGGCCAATGCCGTACCGGCACTCGTTCCCTTGACGGTCGCGAACGCGGGCACGGTACTGCCAGGGGGGTATTGGGCGACGACGTAGGATATCCCTGTAGACGCTGTACGGTTCGCTGTGCCAGCGCCGGGGTCAAAGTCGACGGTACCGGAGAACTGTCCTGCTATCGTGAGGGCACCAGACGCATCCACGGCGATATTCCACATGCGGTCGACGCCGAAGGTAGAGCTTGTTCCACCAAAGCCCCAAGCCTGGGTGGCTGTCCCTGCGGCGTTGAAGCGCAACACGAAGCCATCGGTCGAGCCACTCGCGGTGATGTTGCCGGCGGGGGTCATGAGCGTTCCGCCGAACAGCCCGCTGACGTAAATGCCACCCGCACCGTCCAGCTCGATGTCATCGCCGGCGTTTGTGTTAGCGGTGTTGTAGGTGTTGATCCACTGCACCGCGTTTGTGCTGTTGTAGGCTACCACGTACAGGGCCGTGTTCGTGCCGTTGCGGTCTATCGTGCCGGCACCGGGGTCGAAGTCGATCCGGCCTCTAAACCCTCCCGTGACATACGCTGTGCCTGAAGCATCCACGGCCAGCCCTGTGGATCCAGAAACACGCGCGGATGCTGGAGACAGCCCTGAAGGTCTGGTGAGGCCAAAGCCGCTCAGGTAGCTTCCTCCAGCAGAGTACCGGGCGAGAAACATCCCGAAGTCTCCTGATGAGGTTCCGGTCTCAGTCACGTTGGCAACTCCCGGACCAGGATCGAGATCGACCGTGCCGGTGAAGCGGCCTGTTACCACCGGTCCATTCGTAGTAGGATCGATGGCAATCCCGAGTCCCAGAACGTTTTCTGGGAGCACAAAGATGGTATCGAGCACGCCGGCCGCAGTGTACCGGACAACGAAAGTAGCGAAGAGATTCGAGGTACGTGTAGTAGAGCCAGGTCCGGGGTTGAAGTCGGCGGTCCCCTGATAAATACCGACGACCCAAATCCCACCCGATCCGTCGGGTACCATATCGACCACGTCTACACGTTGCGTCGAAGTCAGCACAAGCTCCTGGAGGACATTGCCGGCGTCGTCGTATTCGAGAATAGCCGTCTCCCGGTCACCTGTGAAGTTGATCGCAGCCGGTGTGCCACCCGTTTCGTAGGTGAAGGCCGGGCTTTCGGTCGATACAGCGACGTAGACACCTCCACTCCCGTTGGAGGCCGCTGTGGTTCGTATCTCCTCTGCTGGGCCGCCGGCACTCCGAACGAACTGAGCCGAAGCCGGCTGGAGTAGAGCTAGAAGAAGAAAAAGTCGTAGCGCGTGATACATAGAAGGCGTCGAGGTTAAATGGTGGAATACACCGCCCTAGTGCGGTCCGCCAATCAACCCCGACGCCCTCCAGCCGGCATCGGCTCAAAGTTGTATCTCAGTCAGTCGGATCATGGTTTGTGTGGTGGGTGGGCGTGTAGTACGTAGTGTGTAGCTCAAACGTCCACGCATCGACAGACCAACTACGCACCACAAACCCACACATCAACGCACGACTACCATTCGCCGGCTCACGCTCAACGTCTCGCTATCCGCACGGACGACGTAGACACCCGCCGGCAAGCCGGCACCCGCGTCCAGACGCAACGCGCCTTCCGCCTCGCCGGTATGCAGCGTCTCGACCACTCGGCCCAGCAGATCGTAGACTTGCACCTCGACCCGTTGCCGGCGCGGCAGCTCCACCACCACCGTCGCCGAACCGACTGCCGGCTGCGGATACACCGCCAGCGACGCGTCCGTCGGCACCACCGTCGCCTCGACGATGGGCGAATACTCGAACGCCCCGTCGGAATCGATCTGCTTCAAGCGAAAGCGATGCGTCCCCGCCGGCAGATCCGAGACCCGGAAGCCGTATGCACGCGGCGTCTCCACCGTGCCGGCTCCCTCGACAAACCCAACCTCAGTCCACTCGCTACTCGCTCCCCGCTCACCCGCCACGTCGAGCTTCTGCTCGACCGCAAACCCAGCGTTGTTGGTCTCGCTTGCCGTTTTCCAGGAAAGCACGACATCCGAGCCGTCGGACAACGCATCGAACGCGGTCAATTCAACCGGCAGGAAGGCTCCATTTTCAAGGCCCAACACGGCGAAATCGAGCGCTCCGATGCTCGTCCGGCTGTCTCCGCCGGCGCTGTTGAAATCAACGGTTTCGTCGAAGAGACCGGAGACGAAAATGCGGTTGCCTTGGCCGGGCACGACCTGCCAGGCCGCTGCATCACCAGTACTCGTGCCTTTGATGGTGGCAAACGTGGGCGTGTTCATGCCCGCCGGGTAGCCCGCGACTACGTACGAGACGCCGCTGGGCGACGTGCGCGACACCGTGCCGGGGCCAAAATCAAAGTCGGCCGTCCCGGCGAACTGGCCGGCAATCAGGATATCGCCAGCCGGACTGACGTGAATGTCACGGATACGGTCGTCTCCATTCGTCGTGCTATTCCCCCCGAACGTCCGCACAGCCCCGACCACGCCGGTGTTGTCAATCTGTATAACGATCGCATCAGAAGCTCCGGCCGCTGTGATGGGTCCAGAGGGCGGGTTGATGGTTTGCCCGAAGGTGCCTACGAGATATAGGTTTCCACTAGCATCCTGTTCGAGGTCATCGGCTGTATTGGAGCCCCCAGTGTTGAACGTGCGCGCCCATGACAGGGCGTTGGAGTTTGAGTACGCGGCCACGTACTGAGCCAGACCTGAAGCCGAGCGCGTACCGTTTCCTGGGCCCGGATCGAAGTCGATGTTTGACCGAAAGACACCAGCGACGTACGCCGTGCCGGCGGCGTCCACGACAAGCCCAGGAGACCCGACCACGACCGACGAGACTGTGCTCGCTCCGAAACTCGTGAGGCCAAAACCAGAGATGAACGCACCGGCAGCCGTGTACCGAGCAAAAAACATGGCCACGTCCCCGCGGTTCGTTACCGTCGCGCCTCCCGGACCGGGGTCAAGATCAATGGTCTGTGTGAACTCGCCTGTGACAACCGGGCCACCGGTGTTGGGGTCAATCGCGATGCCTTGGCCGAGCGCGTTCGGCGGCAACTGAATCACGGTACCGAGCGCACCGGTAGACGAGTACCGGGCGATGAACGTGCCCGGTAGCGAGGTTACGAGGTTCCGCGTTCCAGGCCCCGGGTCGATGTCCGCATTGCCGTCGAATTGAGCAATCACCCAGATCCCACCGGCTCCATCCGAGACCATGTCCGTGATGTCCACGTAATCAGTGGACTCGAAGCCGAGCGCTTGCACGACGTTGCCGGAGGCGTCGTATTGAATGATGGCTGACCCACCATTTCCAGTAAACGACAGCGAGGAGAGCGTGCCGGGGCTGGTTTCGTAGCGAAAGAAACCGCCGTCTGAAGTAACAGAGACGAACACACCGCCAGAGCCGTCTGAGACTGCGGAGGTGCGTCTCTCATCCTGGCCGGTCCCTCCCGAACGCAGAAACTGCGCGGAGACCGTTTGAGCCAGGCTCAGCATGAGAAATAGACACAGTAGATTTAGCACTTTGCACATGAGCATATCGAGTTGGATGGGGGTCGGACCCCCGGTTATGAACAGTTTTCCCATTGCGTAGCAACGGGTTACCAGAAACCAGAAAGGGGTCCGACCCCACCCAGGGTCGGACCCCTTGCGCGGTTCAGCGCATGAGGACCATTCGTTGGCTCACGCTTCCTGTCTCACCATCCAGGCGAACCACGTACACGCCAGCCGGCAAGCTTCCACGTGTCTGAAACCGCATCGCCGGCCCGGCTTCGCCGGCATGCAGCGTCTCGACCAGCCGGCCCAGCAGATCGTAGACCTGCACCTCGACCTGCTGACGGCGCGGCAGCTCCACTACCACCGTCGCCGAACCGACCGCCGGCTGCGGATACACCGCCAGCGACGCGTCCGTCGGCACCACCGTCGCCTCGACGATGGGCGAATACTCGAACGCCCCGTCGAAATCGACCTGCTTCAACCGGAAGCGATGCGTGCCCGCCGGCAGATCCGCGACTCGGAAGCCGTATGCACGCGGCGACTTCACCGTGCCGGCCCCCTCGACAAACCCAACCTCAGTCCACTCGCTACTCGCTCCCCGCTCACCCGCCACGTCTAGGTTCAGCTCGACCGCAAAGCCGGCGTTGTCCGTCTCGCTCGCCGTGGCCCACGAGAGGAGCACGTCTGCACCTTCTGAGATGGCATCGAAGGCGGTCAACTCAGCGGGAAGCGCACCGCTGGGGTCCGTGCTGAGCACGAAGAGGTCAAAGTTGCCTCGGTTCGGGATAGTGGTGCTGGATGAGGACTTGAACGTAGGGGCTCCTTGGAACCGCCCGACGATGAACGCCCCGCCGGCCGTGTTCTCGATCGCTCCGCGGGCCTCAGACAGGCCCATGTTGTTGCCCTTCGTGGTGACACTCAGTAGAACGCCGGAGGACGAGTACTTGGCCGCAAAGTGGGATATCGCTGAGCTGGAGGTCCGCTGCACCGTACCGGGGCCAAAGTCGAAATCCACCGTCCCTCGGAAACTGCCTGACGCATACACGTTGCCGGCCGCGTCTCGATACACGTTGTACACGGTATCCTCGATCGGGCCGGTGGCGGTCCCACCGATTTGCTCAGCACTCAGGATCGTACTGGTGTTGTCGTAGTGGACCAGATACCCGTCGCTGGTGCCTTGTGCCGTCAGCAGAACAGAGCCGCCAAAGTCTGCCGTCCCGATGAAGCCTCCTCCCGCGTAAGTACCGCCGGCTCCGTCGTGGGCAACAGAGTTGACGGCCTTCTGACTTCCTGCCCCACTGATGGTAGCGACACCCAGCAAACCCAAGTTGAACCCATAGCGGGCGACAAAGCCGTCGGACGAACCTCCGCCGACGACCGCCGAGCCGGCTCCGATGTCAAAGTCCGTGTTGCCCGTGAAGCGGCCTCCTACGTGGAAAACATTGGGGAGAACGGAGGTATCGACGTCGATGTCGAGCACTGTGACCTGCCCACTGCTCTGGCTCACGAGTGCACCGGCCCGTACAAGCCCGCCAGCGTTGTTGTAGAGCGCCACGAAGCCGGAGCCGCCAAACGCGGGATCGACGAGATTGGTGGTGCTAGGGCCAGGGTCGAAGTCGACGGTCCCGTAGAATTCTCCCCCAACGACCACGGCGCCGGCCGTCGTGAACGCGATAGCCGTTGGGAAGATGAGACCTGGCACCCTGGTGACCTGCCGGAGCTGACCGGTGCTCGTGTACCAGGCCCAGAACAGGTCCGTGTTTGCTCCCCCGTTGCTTGACGTTTCGTTGAACGATCCCGAGCCAAGCGGGTCCATATTGACCGTTCCCGAGAAACTCCCCAGAACGTAGAATCCGCCAACGTTATCCGCTTCGAGATCGACGATGTTGAGACTGCCCGAGCTACTGAGCGGCAGGACCATCTCACGTACGCCGGCACTGCTGTAGCGGACGACGAGACTGCCTTGGGATCCGGTAAACGTGGCTGTGGCCGACCCGTTGGCGTCATCTACAGAGATGGTGCCCGATGCTACCGTGGAAGAAACATAGACGCTCCCGGCCGGGCCGGGGGCAATCTCTGTTTCGCTCTCGGCTCCGCTCCCGCCGATCCCGTAGGCGAACTGAGCAGAAGCTGTGGTGAAGCAGCTGAGTGTGAGAGCGAGACAGAGGCGTAGCGTTCGACGCATCTGAGATACCCGAGCGGTTGGTGGTGAACAGCGATGTTGTCGTGCCGGTGGGCACGTCCTAGCGACGCGCTAAACAACACCGCTTTTCACCGACCCGGCGTAGGTCGAAAGTTGTATCTCGTTAGGTCGGATGACCACAATCGGCGGACGACGGGAGGCCTGCTTCCAGTCTCCTCCTTCCTAGGGCGTATCCGGATGGTTCATCGAGCCGAAGGGGGTCCGACCCGTTTGGGGGTCGGACCCCCTTCGTGAGATCTTCGCATCACGTATTTCGCGCCCTTTGGAAGAGGCGTTTTAAGGACTTAGGCAGTGGCTGCTCGATCAACCGCCACCTTTCGACCTCACGCGGGTGGGGTCCGACCCCCTTCACGCATTCTCCTCCGGCACGCCGGCCTCACACTCCTTCGGCTGCCTCTGCGAGTCCGCGTTTCCAGGCCCATGCCACCGCTTGCGCTCGGGTGCGCACGCCGTCGAGTTTGTCGTAGATGCGGTTGACGTGGGTCTTGACCGTGTTCTCGGAGATGAAAAGCTGCTCGCCGATCTCAGCGTTCGTCATCCCGTGAGCTAGTAAGGCGATCACCTCACGCTCACGCTCGCTCAGCAGCGCAATGTCCGGATCTTGCTCGCTCCGGTACCGGCCCAAGAACAACGAAGCGATGCGCCGGCTCAACCATCCCGTTTCCCCCCGTGCCACGCCTCGCACAGCATCCAGGATCGCACTCAGCGATTCCTGTTTGGTCAGGTAACCCGCTGCCCCTTGATCCAACACGCCGAAAATGTAGGTCTCGTCTGCGTACGCGCTGAGCACCAGCACATTCGTCTCTGGCACCTCAGCGTGGATGCGTTCCAACGCCCCGATCCCGTTCAGCGTCGGCATGTCCAGATCGAGTAGGACCACGTCTGGCCGGTAGCGCAGCGCAGCCAGAACGGCTGCCTCGCCGTCGCTAGCTTCTGCAACCACTTCACACTCTCCGGACCGCTCCAGAAACGACCGAATGCCTGTACGAAATGCGGGATGATCGTCGGCGATGACAAGGCGGATGGGCATGGTGGTTGGGTGGTTGGGTGGTTGGGTGGTTGGGTGGTTGGGTGGTTGACGGCGGGGTACCGCATCCCGGCGCTTCGGCGCAACGGTCTCAGTCCGTTGAATCAGCGCGGCAGTTCGACGACGAATTCGGTGCCGGAGCCGCGCTGGGCGTCCAGGCGAAATGTGCCGCCGAGTTGTTCGACGCGCTCGCGGACGCCAACCAACCCGAACCGGCCGGCACGCGCTAGCTCGATCAGGCGCTCAGGCGGTTTGAACCCAATGCCATCGTCTTGAATCATCAGGCGAATGACAGAGTCTCTGGCTTCCAAAACCACGGCGACGCGACCGGCCTGGGCATGCTTGATCACGTTCGATAGGGCTTCCTCGGCGATGCGGTAGAGGGCGTACTTGGCCGGCTCCGCGAGTAAAGAACTCGCCGGTTCCGTTCGAAGGGTAAACTCGATGTCTGGGTACCGCTTGCTGCATTGACGCACCAAGGCATCGAGTGCGGCCTCGAACCCGAGATGTTCGACCACCGTCGGGCGTAGGGTGGTCACCACTTGCCGTAGTTCGTCGACGACCGTATTCACGTTAGACCGCACCCCCTGAACCGTGCGGTCGATGCCGTTTTCGAATTCGAGGGCGTCCAGTTCGTGCCCAACCGTGTAGAGGCGTTGCACCGGGCCGTCGTGCAGATCGCGCGCAATGCGCTCGCGCTCGCGCTGCCGGCTTTCGCTGAGCCGGCGCTGCATTTCTTTCTCTTCGGAACGCTGCCGTTCCCAGGCCCGAATCCGGCGTTGGTACGCGGCCCACCCCAACGCTCCGAATAGCCCAACCAACAAGGCCAACCCTCCCCATCGAAACCACCCGGTCTGCCAGTAAGCTGGCTCGACCCAGACGTGGACCGAGGCTGTTTTCGTGCTCACCACGCCGTCCCGGTTCGTGCCGGCCAACTCGAACACGTATTCCCCAGGCGGAACGCCGGTGTACGTAGCCGTTGGTGCCCAGCCATCCGTTTGCCGCCAGGCCTCGTCGTAGCCCAAGAGCCGGTACCGAAAAACGTTGACCCGGGGGTTCGTGTAATCCAGCGAGGCAAGATCGAAGGAGAAGAAGTTCTCATCGTGGCGAAGCCGGAGCGTGTCCGCGGCGTCCGGCGAGGCAGGGTGCCGCTCACCAAAGACAGCGAACCCGCTCACCACGACGGGCGGGTCGTAGGTGCTGAATCGGACGCTGTCGGGGTGGAATCGGTTCAGGCCGCGGTACCCCCCAAAGTACATCGTCCCGTCTGGTGCACGCTCGTAGGCCATAAAGTCGAACGCATTCGACAGCAATCCGTCTTCCTCGGTGAACACGTCGAATCGCTCGGTCTCTGGATCGAACCGAGCCAACCCGCGGTGTGTGCTCATCCAGAGCCGGCCGGAGTCGTCCGGAAGCAGGCCGTAGATGTTATTGTTGGGGAGGCCATCGTCCTCGTCGTAGCATTGAAACGGGCCACCCGAGAGCGGCGTCCGGCACAGCCCGCCCCCGATGGTGCCTACCCACAGCGTATCGGGCGTTGCGGCTAGTTCAGTCATCGTCCAGATCACAGACGACCGAATCCGGCCTGGCCCAGCCGGCCGGAAACAACGCGCATCGCCCGCTAGCTCGTCGAACCGGCAGAGGCCGTTGTCTGTGCCGAACCACAGCGTGCGCTCCGAATCTTGGTATCCAACGCTCACCGGTTCGGTTCGGAGAAAGCTCAGCTCTGGATACGGCGTGAGCAGCGGCCGGAACGTCGCGTCACCCGGGTGCCGAACGAATGCCCCAAACGATGTGAAGGCCCAGGTCCTGCCAGAAGCGTCGTGCATCAGATTTCGGACGGCCAGAGCACTTCCGGGCCGGTCGTGCGCTGTCTCTGTGGGGACGTACGAGAACGTGCCTGTCTCGGGGTCGAAGCGGTGGATGCCGTTGCGCTTCGTTCCGACGAGTAGCGTCCCATCGGGTTCTTCGAGGATAGACCAGTAGGCGTTCGTGTGAACGTCCTCGCCGGGCCGTGTAAATCCCTCGACCGTATTGGTCTTGGGGTCCAGCCGGTTCAAGCCTTGCTGCGTACCGATCCATATGCTCCCATCCTGTGCGGCGACGACGCCGTTGACCCGCGCGTCGGTCAGGCCTTCCGGCGAGATGCCCTCCCGGTAGCGAACGAACGGAGGCTGCGTGGCCGACCGAAGCCGGCCCACCCCTTCGTCGGTCCCAACCCAGACATCGCCTCGCCGGTCTTCGAATATCGCGCGTACAACCCGCCCAGGGAGACCTTCTAGTTCCTGCCCTGTACGCAACAGCCGGCTCTGCCCTGTGATTGTATCGAACAAGCGAATTCCGCGCACCTCAGCCATCCAAAGGTAGCGCTCCTCGCGCAGCAAGAACATCTGCTGCGTGCCGGATAGCTCTCTGGAGGTAATTCCGTGGGAAATGCCGTCCACCCAGATGTGCATCCATACCGAGGGCATCACAACCGGTGGCCCAATCCGCAATTCGACCCGGCCGGTTGGGCTTCGCCAGCGCAGCAGATGCGGGCGCGACGAGCCGGGTACGCACGTCTGCGTATGAAGATCAAACGCACACACTGCCCCAGACGTAATCGCATTCATGTTGAGGAACCACTGCCTCTGGTCTGAAGCGACGAGACTTGGGAAGTAGGTGCGCTCCTCGTGCATGACGTGGGCTTCCTCGAACGCCTGTGCGCCGGCCGGCTTGTGACAAATCCCGGCGTCTTCAGTATCCGTCCAGATCCCGCCGAGAGAGTCCTGGAAGACCTGCGTGCTAATCTGCCCACATCGACTTCCAGGCTGGCCCGGTGCACCGGCAACCTGCGCAAACCGCCCTACCGATGGATCGTAGACGCTGACGCCTGCCTGCGAGGCGACCCAAACGCTGCCATCCTGAGCGGCCTTGATGTGATTCACCCGCCCCGCTGCCGGCGTCGTCGAATCGCCTGGGACGTGCCGGTAGGTCTGGAACCGGTAGCCGTCGAACCGGCTCACCCCGTCTTCGGTGCCAAACCACATGTACCCCGACTGATCCTGCTCGATCGCCCGAACAGATTGATGGGGCAGTCCATCTTCGATGGTGTACGTATCGAAGACAAACTGCGCGGCGGCGATGGCCGGCCACAGCACGAGCAAAAGGCTAATCCGAACCATGTGCGACGATGGGGTGAGAGCACGATAAGGTATGCGCCCGATGCCCGACCCGCGTAGGGCGAAAGGATGATTTCGGAGATAAGGGGACAGGACGAAGGACAGAAGACGACATGGGCAGGGCACCAAGGAGCGTGAATACAGTCGTCGCACATCGGCACGTTCGAGGTCTACGCCAAACCCTAACCTTCGTCTTTCATCCTTAATCCTTCGTCCTCAACATCCTTGACCCTGCATCCTCGCCTGTTCCGAACTCTGGCCGGCGGCGTACGTACAACAGCGTGCATCCAAACCCGGAGGACACATGGAATACCTAAAGTGCAAAGCGTGCGGTAGCTACAGCATGGTGCCTGTCGAGGTCGAGGTTGAACACGACGAATCCGACGAGCTCCTCAGTACCGAAGAAGACGAGTCACGGTTTTACTCCTGCCACGTGTGTGGAGACAACTGGCTCTCCGTCCGGCACGTCGAATCCGATGGCCAGTGCCAATTGACGTTTGTCCATCAAATGGGCGTCAACCCGACGCTCAAGCGCATCGCGCAGATGCAGACACACATCGTGATGAACAAGGACACCGTCGAAGAGTGGTCCTATTTCGTCGGCGATGACCGG
>JBCDHV010000021.1:0-16564 GCA_038749615.1 Bacteroidota bacterium | reverse complement strand
GTCTCGCCGTAGGACCGGTTGGCCGTTGCCGACGCCGTGATCGACTGCGGCAAATAGCTCATCCGCAGCCGGCCCAGCAGATCGAGAACCGGAACGCCCTCAAGGAGCCAGAACGGTTTGAACGTCCGAGGCCGGCGGTTCGAGTAGCTGTAGCGCAGCGCGCCCGACCATTGCCACGTGTCGTTGAAGAGCGTCGATGGATTTCTCGATTCCGTCTCGCTCGCGCTGACGTTCAGACTCAGGGCGTCGATGGTGTTGCGAAGAAGCGCAGATCTCGATCCCGTCTTGCGGATCGGTAGGCTAATGCTCTGCGAGAAGCTGTAGGTTTGCGCCTCTTCGAGGATCTCATTGCGCGCGTCTTGCTTCTCAGCTGCGTCGAGTTGGTCGTTTTCGTCGACCTGGGCGAGGAGTTCGTTCAAGCGGATGTCGCCACGGTCCGGTGAGAAGCGCGGTGTCGATTCCTTCGAGCGGAGGGTGTAGCTGACAGGGAAATTCCAGCCGAAGCGCTCGGGAATGAACTTGTGGAGGTTGAACGTCGTGTTGAGCGCCCAGTCGAGATCGTTGTTGGTCTGCCGTGCCCCCAGGCCGGTGGACAGGCCGCCGAATCCGTCGGTCTGCCGGCGAATATTGGCGCTGATCGTGGCAAGATCTGCGAACTGAATTTCTGAGTTGAGGAGCGCAGCCCAGCCACTCTGCTCGTCGTACCCGGACACCCGCAACTCGTTGACCCAGACTTCCGCATCCGAGATGATCTGGTTGTTCAGGCTATCGGCGCGGACGCCAATCACGATGTTGGTGATGCCGGAGAGCGACGGGTTGCCTCGGATCCTGAGCTTGGCCCCCGGCGGCGCAAAGTCGTACGAGCGTCCCTCCAAGGACCGTGGGAATTCACCATCGAGGGTGACCTTGCCGGCAGCTAGGGAGTCGTCCCGCTCGATCTTGAGCCGGTTGAACGCGCTCAGCTCGATGTTCACGGAGTTGAGGTCGACGGTCGCTTCCCCGAACAGTTGATTCGTTTGCCAGAGCTCGTCGGCCGTCTCGGAAAGCGGGCTGCTGGGCGAGAGGGGCTGTTCGTACTCGTAGTAGTCGCCATTCTCGTTCAGCCCGAGCCGAATAAACAGGTTCAGATCGCCCCGTTCTTCGAGGCCGGCACCCGTACCATCGCCCGTTCCGTCGCCGCCGTGCACATGGCTGAACATCCGGAGATTGGAGTATTTCAGGAGGTCGAGCGCTTGCGTGAACGGCTTGAAGATCGCGCGCTCCTCTCCTGGGAAGATGTCCTGCAATTGCAAGACGAGCGCCTGCTCCGGATCGTCTTGTAGCACGCCGGTCTGGGCCACACGCGTTTGGCTGCGCACGGCACCGTTCGGAATAAAGTAGCCGTCCTGGGCTTCGTCTGAACTGATGGCAGAGATCCGGAGCGTCTCATCGATGTTGCCGCCGTCGCCAATCTGCCGGGACTTCTGCCACTGGCTCCCAACGAGTTCCAGTGTGGCGAGCCGGACGGTCATGGCGCTCTGCAATCCGGTCATCCAGAGCCGCATCGTCTGGATCCGGTCGAAGTCTTGAATCCCGCCGACGGCGCGTTGGAAGTTGCGGACGGGGATACGGATCTGGTACCACTCGGAGTAGGGAGGTGGCAGGTTCAGCCCGTCGATTTGGCTATCGTTCTGGATTTTGCGAACGACGAAATCGTTGATCTGCTCGGGTTGAGCGAGAAAGTCGAGGTCAGCCGGATTGAGTGGGATGATGTACTGGAAGTACTGGTTGTCCGTGTCCACGTTGGAGTCGGCATCCATGTCCTCCGTGTTCGGGTTCCGGTCGGTCCCGCGCCCGCCATCCTCACTCTGAATCAATTGCCGTTGGGCGACGAGTGAGTTCAGTTCTGGTGCGGCAAAAAAGCGGGTGAACCGGCGCTGCGAACGGCCCAGATCTTCGTCTCGGTAGAGCTCGGAGTTGAGGAAGTAGTCGTTCTCGGCGTAGAAGTGGAAATCGTCGCCAGACGGGTCTTGTTGGATGCGGCGAAATTCGGGCGAGTTCTCCCCGTAGGCCCGCCGCGCCGCCTCGACGAACCGACTAAACTTCGTCGATTCCGTGACCTCGTACGCTGCAAAGTTTTGGTTCGAGGCCAATCCGTCAAACCCAAGATCTTCCGTCCGGCCGGTCTCCTCATCCACTTCCACGAGTTCGTCCTGAATGCTGCTGGCCAGCCGGCTCCAGACATCCTGCGGAGCCTGATCCACGTTGTTCAGCGTCAGCCCATCCTCGGTGTTCAGCTGCTCGTTCGGAATGATATCCTCCGAGATCGCCCCGAGGTCGAGCACGAGCGCTGCCTGGTTGTCGACTGGCCCGTGTGGATACACCCCGACGATGAACTCGACGAACTCGATGTTATTCAGGTTGAAGTTCGTGTATCCAGACGGCAGTGGGCGCATCAATCCGCCCCACACGTCGCCCCGGCAGGGATCGCTCACGAGAGGGTTGAAGCACGTTGCGAGCTCCGTCTCGTTGTAGTTGTAGGGGCCGAGCTTGGTCGGGTCGAAGAAGAGGTCGAACGTCCGTTGCAGGTTCGAGGAGCCTGTTTCGCCACGGAGGTCTTTGTTCGGGAAGACCTCGTTGACATGGATATTCCGGACGGCATCCACGTTGTCGTCCAAGCCAAACGCCAAAGCCTCATCCACAAACTGCCGGGCGAATTGTGCTTCCAGCGCGTACCAGCCGAGCGCGCCACGGTAGGTGGTTCGCAGGCTGTCGCCGCCGACGAGCCCTTGCGGGACGGCCGCGATCGAATCGGGCACGGACGACAGCCGCCACCGGCCCGGCTCGGTCAGCGTGATGGTGCTCTCGAAGTTCTCGAACTCGTCGATGTATGAGATCCCGTCGAGTTCGTCGCTCTTGAGGTCGAGTCCGTTGCGCTGGAGGTTGCGCCGCGTCCGGTCGTAGGCCTGGGAGTTGGGGTGGCCAGGCAGGAACTGCGCAAACTCGCCCTTGAACTCGATCCGGCTCGGTTCGCGGGTCTGGAGCAGTGGGAGGCCATCAATTGCGCGGGTGAGCCAGCGGGGTTCAAAAATCGCCTCGCCGTCGATGCCCCAAATCATGTTGGAAAGGGGCTCGTCGCCGACGCCCACTTTGTCTACGAGCGGATTCTCGCTGAGCCGCATCAGCGTCCCGCCGAGCTGAATGTTCTCGTTGACGTAGTAGTCGGCCCGCAGCCCGAGGAGCGTTTTCTTCTGGATCGCCGCGAAATCGTTTTTCTCGTACGAGATCCGGATGTCTCGGCCGGCTGTCAGGAATGCCGGGTTGGTGATGGTGACGGTTCCTGTGGCGTAATCCACGATGAAGTCAGCCCCTTCGGTAAGCTCGCTCCCCCCCGAGCGCACCTTGACAGAGCCTTCCACGACCCCCAGGAAGCCAAGGTTGTAGACTTCTTTGACCGCGCTCTTGTACTCGCCCTTGATGCGGTAGACATCTTTCTCGGTGTCTCGCCGGGCCTCGACTTTCTTCTGATCGTACAGGTTCGAGAAGATGAACTGATCGTCGTCTGTGATTTCAGCGAGCCGGTCCTCGAACGGCTTGACGAACGGGAAGAAGAGGAGCCCGCGCGACTGGTTGATCTGGTAGCGGAGGAAGTCGAACTGGTTGTCGGGCTGCGGGGCGCCGTCCTCGTTGACTTGGTCGAGGCTGAGGATCTGAAGCAGCGTCTGCTGGCCGGCGGCCGTGACGCCAGGAAGCGTCCTGCTAGGAGTACGGCCGGCGGGCTCGTAAAAGAGATCCAGTTCGAAGCCGTTGGGCGTAAAGCCGCTGCCGGGCAGCTTGTAGACGTTCTTCATCATCAGCTCCCAGGTCGGGTCGCTCGGGACCTGGTTGCCACGCCGCAGCAGCTTCAGGACGAGCCGGTCGTCGTTGAGCTGCCCGGTCGATCCGCCGGCTTCACTTGCGAAGTCGCCGACCTGGGCCGGCCGGCCGTTGCGTGTGTACCGGAAGGCGACCCCGATCGCCTCGTTCTCGCTGAGCCTCTGCCGCAACGAGACGAAGCCGAGCACCGGATCAACTTCGTAGTCGCGCCCCTGAACGAGCTTGCGAAACTTCCCCGTCTGGTAGGCTGCGGCCGGCACGCCAATCGACTCTAGATAATCGCGTACCGGCATCGTCCCATCACGGAGGCGGTCGAGATCGTACCGGCTGCTCAGCGATTGCTCAGGGAATTGGACGAGGTTGAAGTTGTTGGGGTCGGTGATGAACTCCTCGCTTTCCCCAAGGTCGGCGATGGCGATAACTTGGCGCTCGTCGTCTTGCTCGAGGGTCTGCTCCTGGAGCTTCCAGAGCTCGATGTCCTGGATGCTGCCGTAGCCCTGTTCCACGACCACGTTCGGCGGCTGCGAATTGAGGGCCGGCTCCCAGCGGTTCCGGAAGTAGTAGGCGAGGAAAAAGTGAGCGTCCTCCTCATAGTCCGTCGGGCGGAGGTTGATCTGCGTCGTCTCCGAGCCCCCGGTGATGTCGAGTTCTTGCCCCTGACCTTCCTGTTGGCTGAGCACCGTCGTGAGGCGCAGTCCACCAAGCTGAAGGTCCGTCCGAATCCCAAAGAGGCTCTGCCCACCCTGGATTAGACTCGATGGGGTTTGCAAGAACACGTTGCCGGCCACGACGCGCTGGATGATCTCGTCTTCGTACCCAGTGTATTCGAGTTTGAGTTGGTTCTGGAAGTCGAAGGTCCGCTCCGTGTCCCAGTTGACATCCACCCTCAACTTGTCGCCGATACTTCCCGTTATGCCAAGCCGGATGTTCTGCCCGAAATCAGGATCCACACGCGAGCCCCGCCCCGTGAGGGCCGCTTGCTGGTCGCTGTTCTGGTAGGCGAAGCCGGCGTCGATGTTAACCTGGCCGTTGACGCGGAGGTCGACTTCGTTCTTGCCAAAGATGGTCGTGAACGCGCTTTGCCGGCCACCGGGCACGACGATGTTGATCCCGAGGCCACGCCGGCGTTGTTGCGTCTGGCGGTTGCGGCGCTCGACCAGGATCCGGAGGTTGTCCCGGCTCTCCTGGGTCATCCGCCGGGTGCGGTAGGCTTCCGGCCCAAGACTGAGCGGGTAGCGCACATCGGCATCTCCAACGCGCTCCCGAACGACGTAGCGCATCTCCGTCGAGTCCAGCTCGACTTCATGCCGCCAATACGTCCCGAGGCGAGGCATGAGCCCGCGTTGCCGGCGGGGGTGGATGGAGGCCGCATACGGATCCCGTTTCAAGCCAGGCAGATAGCGGCTGACGAGGCCCGTGTCTGGCAACGCGAGCGAGTCGGCTCCCGTCGTGTCGGTACGGGCAGAGTCCAGGAGCGCTGCGAGCCGGCTCGAATCAGGCAGGACGAGCTCCGGCCGGCCCACCGCGACGCTATCCGTGTCCGCGCGCGCGACGGACAAACCGTAGCTAGCCGGCGGCCAATCCGGGCCGTCGGATGCCGATGAAACGGCTACCCAACCAAGTGCCACGAAGCCGGCCGCAACGTACACGAGCGGGACCCGGCTGGTGACCAGTAGGAAGCGGAAAAAGCCCAAAACGAACGAGCACGTCGTTGGTGGGGAGAGCGATGGCGTAGCTATTCCGCGATAGGCGCGTGGGGAACGTTGGTGGTTGTGGGGTGCCTGTGGTGGAGGTCCAAGAACGAGAAGCTAGCGAGCTCCGTTGCGCGGTCAATGCAAAGAAACAGCGAGGATTCCCGGTTCAGGGTTTGGATAACGAACGAGACGGCTGACTCGTCTATATCGCGTACAAACCGAAAGAAGTATCGCTAACGGAAGTATCGCGAAGGTAAGCCATTGGATTACACCAAGTCGCGTTGAGGGTGCAGGCACCGGGGGCTACGGACACGTCAGCGCAAAACCTTCAATCAACATTGAAGGTCTCTTCATGAAGGTGCGCGTGTAATCCCATACAATCGTGTACGCCTTCCCCGCATCAACCAGGCCATGATGATCGTGTCAACAGGTACGACTCCCAATCCAACGGCAGGTGGCTCGCCTGCTTCGTCGCAAGAGCTGAGTGCCCAAGTGGTTGGTCGTGTTCAAGGTGTTGGGTTCCGCTACTACGTGCAGACGGCAGCTCGTCGGCTCGGTGTAACCGGCTGGGTCAAAAACGAGCGGGATGGATCTGTGCGAGTGGTCGCTATCGGCGATGACATTCGCCTCAAGCAACTGCTCCATGCCCTGCACACAGGCCCATCGCTTGCGGCTGTTCAAAACGTGAGCTACGAAGTTAGCGCGGCTACCTCCACGTATCCGGCCTTTGTCATCGTGCACGAATGACGGGTGGTTGGGTAGGTGGGTAGGACGCTCGCTTTGCTCACTGTGGTTGGGTGGGGGATTTACTTGGGTGGACGTGAGGCCGAGTGGAGGAATGAGGAGGCGTTTGCCTTTCTACTACTGGGTGGGAGCTACCTCTAGGCTGGGTCAACTGCCCGGTAGGCTTCGATGACGGCTCGCTCGCCGGCTTTGCCTGTGCCGGCATTTCCGTGTTCCATGCCGATGATGCCGGTGTAGCCCTTGGCCTTCAAGTGGGCGAACACGTTGGTGTAGTTGATTTCGCCCGTGGTGGGCTCCTTACGCCCCGGATTGTCGCCCACTTGGATGTAGGCGATTTCATCCCAGCAGGCGTCGATGTTCGGGATCAGGTTGCCTTCCTGGATCTGCTGATGGTAGACATCGCAGAGAATCTTGCACGACGGGCTGCCAACGCTGCGGCAGAGTAAGTAGGCGTCGGCCATTTTGGTGAGCGCGAGCGTCGGATGGTCCCGAAAGTTCAACGGTTCGAGCACCATCACGAGTCCGTGAGGCTCCAAGACGCCCGCGGCCTGTTTCAACGTCTCGATCATGTGGGCAAGCTGATACCCACGATCTTGCCTTGGGTCTACTGTGCCGGGCACGACGGTCATCCACGTCGCCCCGACCCGTTTCGCGACGTCCACACTCGCTCGTACTTGCTCCACGAAGGCCGAACGTTCGTCTGGGTCCCCGCCGGCTAAGTTGGGCCGTGTCCACGCAATGTCATGTGCAACGAAGACGCCCATGCGCATCCCGAGGTCGCTGAGTGTCTGGCCGATCTGTTCTTGAACGTCCGTGGGCCGACCCCTCATCTCGTTGTCTTCGAGCGACCGGAAGCCTTCGCTGTGCATGAATTGCAGTTGGCTAGCGATATCTGTACCAGCATGCACATCGAACATCCCGAAATGGGGCGCATAATCCAGGGCGAACGGTGCCGGCTGGGTCGGCCCGGAAACGGCACCGAGCGAAGGGAGCGCAAGTCCGGCAGCGAGGAGGTCTCTTCGAGTCATGGGATCAGAGGTTTCGGGCGTGAGCGCCAAAAAAAGAACCGTTGGGCAGAACGTCGATGGTAACGAAGTCTACCCAACGGCTCAACTCTTTGGCCATGAGCCGGTACTCTGGCCGTGTACTAGACGGTTTCCAAGGCGTAGAGCTGTTCCACGTAGTCGCTCACCATCCGTGCTGCGCTGAAGTCCCACGGCAGCGACCGCATCGCGTTGCGCATCCGGTTGATCCAGCGGATCGGGAGGCCGCGCTCGTCACGGTCATAGAAGGTCGGGATGACTTCGTTGGCGAATACGTCGTGCAAGAACTTGACATCTTCGGCATCCTGAAGGGCAGCGTCTTTGATGTCAGCAGATGCGTCGTGCCCGATCGGCCAGCCGTTTTCCTTGCCGGCGGCAGCAGTGTAGCCTTCGGGCCACCAGCCATCGAGAATCGACACGTTCAAGCCGCCGTGCATGGCCACTTTTTGGCCGCTCGTTCCGCTGGCTTCCATGGGCCGGCGGGGATTGTTGAGCCAGACATCGCAGCCCGAGGTGAGGAAACGACCCGTCTCCATGCTGTAGTTCTCCAGGAAGATCAGCTTTCCGCTCAAGATCGGATGCTCGGTGAGCTGGAGGATCTGCTGAATGAAGTCCTTACCACCTTCGTCGTGCGGGTGCGCTTTGCCGGCGTAGATCAGCTGAATCGGCCGTTCTTCCTGGGCGAAGAGCTGCAGTGCGCGCTCCAGGTCAGCAAAGAACAGCGGAGCCCGTTTGTACGTCGCGAAGCGCCGAGCGAAGCCAATCGTGAGTGCCTCGGGGTCGAGCTTGGCTTCCATGGGGAAGCTGCTGGTCGGAAGGATGCGGTTGATGTAGTCGATGAGCCGGCGGCGCATGCGGGTCCGCAGCTCCCAGAGCGCCTCGTCCGGCACGTTGTCGACCCCAGCCCAGTAGCCGGCGTCCATGCGGTCGAGTCCATACGCCCCGAACTTCGTCTCGGCAAACGCCTTGGCCGGCGCGGCCGTCCACGTTGGGAGGTGCACGCCGTTGGTGATGTGGCCGATCGGCGCGACCGTTTTGCTCGGGTACAGCTCGGTCCACTGCCGGCGGGCGACTTCGCCGTTCAACTCAGACACACCGTTGGCTTGGCGCGAGAGCCGCAGGCCCAGCACGGTCATGGTGAAGAACTCGCCCGGCTCGTTGGCATCGACGCGGCCGTATGCCAGCAGCTCCTGCTCTCCGAACCCGAGCTCGTCGCGGAAGCCGGTCATTGCTGCATTGAAGAGGGCGGGGGAGAAGCGGTCATGCCCGGCTTTGACAGGCGTGTGTGTCGTGAAGACGCTGTTTTCGCGGACCCAGGCCTCGGCTTCAGCCTTCGAATCGCCAGCGATCATCCGCTCGCGGATGAGCTCCAGCCCGAGGAAGGCGCAGTGCCCCTCGTTCATGTGGAAGACATCCGTTTCGGCACCGATGGCACGCAAGAAGCGCAGCCCACCGATCCCGAGAATGATTTCCTGCTGGATGCGCTGCTCGTTGCCGCCTTGGTACAGCTTGCTCGTCAGCGTGCGCAGCGAATCCGGATTTCCTTCGACGTTCGTGTCGAGCAAATACAGCGTTGAGCGGCCCACATTGAGCTCCCACGCTTGCAGTTTGACCTCGGTCCGGCCGATGGTCACGGAGACCGTGATGGCCTCACCATCGTCTCCCGTCACCACTTTGAGCGGTGCAAAGTTGAGGTCGATGGGCGGGTAGGCTTCCTGTTGCCGGCCCGAGGCGTCGAAAAACTGCCGGAAGTAACCTTCCCGGAGCATCAGCCCGATACCTGTGAAGCGAAGGCCGAGATCGGAGGCTGCCTTGGTGTGGTCGCCGGCCAACACGCCAAGACCGCCCGAGTAGAGCGGAAGGCTCTCGTGCAGGCCGTACTCCATGCAAAAGTAGGCAACGGCAGGTGCGTCCTGGTAGCGGCCCGGCCCGTCGATGTAGGCACGGAAACGAGCGTAGGCTTCATTGACGCGCTCGCCGTAGGACTCGCCATGCAAGATACCAGGAGAAGGCTGCGCGAGGGCTTGAAGCGGATTGTTGTTGGACGCTGCAAAGACGGCCGGATTGAGCTCTTCGAAGAGGGCCAGCACGTCAGGCTGCCAGCTCCACCAAATGTTGCCGGCCAATTCGGTTAGCTGTTCGCGTACGGTAAGGGAGGGGGCAGTCATGAAACGTGGAAGTAACTGAAATCACAAGGGTTGAAGGCGTAGGGCATGTAAGCGCTTACGCAAGAGAGAATATGAGGGTGTGCCGCAAGAATCGGAAACGGATTCCGGGTGGAGAACGGGGCGTGCCGGCAGTGGAAGGGCATCCAGCCGGCTTCTTCGTTCAATTTTCCTCCCAGGCATCTCGATACCTCGCCGCCCACGCGGGCTCATCGCCGGCGAAGTCGGTCCAAAACCGAGTGAACTTCGTCGAGGCGATAGACGCCAGCCGCCAAAACCACACCTACATACGCGAGAAGACTGCCGGCTTGTGCCCAGCGATAGAGGCCGGCTTCCATGGTTTGCCAGGTGAGCATGGTGAGCAGCACCGTGAGCAGGAGTACCAAGCCCAGAGCGTGCCACGCATAGTTGACTGCGAGACTTCGACGGGCAATTGCAAACGTGCATCCGGCCAACCCTCCGTATGAAGCGACTGTCGCCACTGCCGCGCCCATCACGCCGAATACCGGCAGTAAGATCAGGTTAAGCGCAATGTTGAGGGTGGCTGCCCCGAGTACGAGTCCCGTGATGAGCGTCGACCGGCCGGCGGCGTAGAGTGGGGTCATCCACAGGTAATACAAGCCGTAAAAGTAGAAGCCGAGCGCGTAGGGGAGCACCAGGGTGTAGGCTTCGATGTACGCCTGCTGGCCAGAGACGATGGTGAGGACATCCTTGGCGAAGACGGCTAGACCGAGCACCATGAGCCCCCCACCGGCTACGTAGTGCCGAAAGGCCCGCCGGAAAAACGCTGGCGCTTCAGGGGATTCCACCAGTGATTTCAACCCCACCACGCCGAAGGCCAACGAAAAACTGTTTACCAGCACCAGGTTCAACACGCCGCTCAGTCGCGCTTGTAGCGCGTACGGCGCGACGGCCTCAGTGCCGAGGATCCAATTAATGAGGTAGCGGTCGCCCAGGTTGAGCAGAAACACGCCAACCGACGCTCCGATCAGAGGAAAACCGAACCGAACCATCTCTCGGAACGCAGAGCCAGCCCACCGGGCCGACAGATCGCGCCACGCCAACCCGCCGCAGAGCATCAGGGCAAACACGGCCGAGCCGGCCATCGACGCTAGGATACCCGTCAAGCCGGCATCAAACACGAGCAGCGCGACGCCGACCAACACGAGCAGCGCCACGAGTTCGAGGACCAACACCGCCGCATACGCCACCGCTCGTTCCCGAATGCGAAGCACCATCATCACGACGGCCACAATGATCTTCGTTCCCACGAACACGCCGCCCCAACCGACCGCCGGCGCAGCCGACTCCACGCCAAGCAGCCAAACAGCAATCTCGACCCGGAAGACGTAGAAGAGCGCAGCGCAGAGCAGACCCACAGCGGCCGACGAGATCAACGCGGAGCCGATGAACGCCTGCTCGTCCGAGACCTTTGCCGTAAGGAATTTCAGAAGCCCGTTTCCGATGCCGAGCCCACCGGCAAGGGTCGCGAACTTGGTCAGTGTCTCGATCAGGTCGTAGAGTGCGTAGCCTTCTTGGCTGAGATAGCGGACGTAGAGGATCGCCAGCACTAGTCCGCCGGCTTTGAGCAGCACGTTGGCCAGCGCATAAATCCCGCTTTGCGAAGCCAGGCGTTGGACGAGAGAGGGGCCCTGCTTCATGAAAACAGCTCGTCGTAGAGTGCGACCAGCTGTTGCGCGCTCTGGCTCCAGTTGTACCGTTGCATCACGGCCTCGTAGCCGGCTTTCCCTAGGTCCGCCAAGTGCTCTCGTTGCTCGTACAGCTTGACGACTTCGCGGGCGAACGAGCGCGGATCGCCGGCAGTGAACGTCCTGCCGGCTCCTGTCTCCTCCAAAATGCGACGAATAGGCCGCACGTTGGAGGCGAGCACCGGCCGGCGCTGATACATGTAGTGGAACAGCTTGTGGGGGATCGTTGCCTCGGTGTGCCGGGTGCTCAGGTGTGGAATCAAGCAAACATCCGCGGCCATCATGTAGGATTTCAGCAGCCGCTGCGGCTGATAGCCTTCGAACGAGACGATGGACTCAAGGCCTAGCTCCTTGACGCGTGACTCTAGCGTCCCCCGCGTCGAGCCATCGCCCACGAGGACGAGCCGCACCCCCGGGAGCACCGACCGAAGCGCCGGCATGGCCTCGACGACCGTTTCTAGGCCACGGTGTACATCGAAGCCGCCCGTGTACAGCAGGGTGAAGCCACCGAGATAGCGCCCGAGAATGTCCTCGTCGACCTCGAACCCATCGAAGGTGGACCGCCGGATGGTGTTTGAAACCACGGCGATCTGACTGGCCGGCACGCCAAGTTCGACATTGCGCTCGCGGGCCTCTTCTATGACGACGATAAGCCGGTATACAGCCCGCACCCACTGCTTTTCGAGTGCTTCCCAGCGTGGAATCGAGACGAATACACTGCGCGGAAACGTCGTGCTCCAGCGGTAGTGCTTGAGGGCCTCGACGTAGTTCTCGTGCAAATCTCCCACCACAGGCAGGTTGAGCTGCTTGCTGGCCCGGAGTCCGGCTCCGAACGTGTAGAGGTCGTGTACGTGGAGCGCGTGCGCCGGGAATTCCTCGTGCACTTCTCGGAGCCGGCGGGCGAGGTACCACGTGTAGAAGGGCAGTGTGCCGACGGTGCCACGCATCGCGTTGCGCCACCGTGTCTCGATCGGGTCGCGCACGATCCGGACGCCGTTGACGATCTCGACTCGGGGCCGCTCGCTCGGGCCGACCGAGAGCACGGTGACTTCGTAGCCGGCGTCCACCAAGGCCTCGGCTTCGTTTTCAACCCGGACATCGGGCGGGAAGCTGTGATCGAGCAGCATGAGGATGTGCTTCTTCATGCCGGCGTGGATTCCGAGGAGTGAGACACAGCTTCGGTGAGGAGGGCCGCCAACTGGCCGGCTTGTGAACGGCGTTCAAACGCGCGGACAGCTGGGGTCACAGGTAGGGCCGCAGAGGGAAAGGCCGTCTTTTGGTGGTGAATCCATTCTAGAACCCCGTCGCTCGAACCTTCGTGCGCGAACGTTGAGCCGCGCTCGGTGTGTTTCAAGACAGCGCTCGCGTCGCCCTCCGCGGGCCCGAAGGCGAGAATCGGCCGGCCGGCACGCAGGTATTCGAAGAGCTTGCCGGTGAGGATGCTCTCCTGATCAGGAGCGGAGGTCGGGATACTTAGCAGCAGCACGTCAGCCGTGCACATGGCCCGCAGGGCCTCGGCATGGGAGACTGGAGGAATGAGATCTACATTATCTCTCAAGCCGTACGCGGACAACGAATCCAGAACGGATTGATCGAGCGTACCGGTAAACTTGAGCGCTACACGCTCGCCTTGGGCGCGCAGTTTGGCAAGGGCCTCCCACAACGCCGGCGGATTCATGCTGTGCGAAAACGTCCCGACGTGGCCGATCGTGAACACAGGATGGTCGGTTGATCGCACGCCGAGTCTGCGAAAGTCCGCTTCTTGAAAGCCCGCTCCCTGAAAGTCCGCTTCATCGTAGCCGTTGTAGATCACCGCTGGCGGCTCGGTGAGACCAGCGAGCTCTTCCAATCGATCAGCCAAGCGCGGGCCGACAGAGACGATGCGGTCGGCCATCCGAAGGACGCGAGCTTCGAGGTTGGCGTCGATGTACCGCGCGACGGCCGAGCGGGGAAAGTCATCGTAGTAGTACACCTCCGTCCAGGGGTCGCGGAAGTCGGCGATCCAGGGAAGATTCAGACGTTTCTGGATGCGCAGCCCCGCAACGTGCGTCGAGTGCGGAGGGCCGGTGGTCAGAACGGCATCGAAAGGTTGCTCACGGTGGAGTTGGGCCGCGCGGTTGACCGCGTGCCGCACCCAACCGGCTCTCGCGTCTGGGATGAACACGTTTCCCCGAATCCACCGGGCGGCCTTCGACACCAGCGACCGATTCGAGCTGCCGGCAAATCCCACTCCAGGTACGCCTTCGCCGCCGGCCGATTTGTACCACTGAAACGGGTTGAACCACGGCGTGCGTTCCACATCGAGACCGTCGGGAATCTGCTCCGTGAGGCTTTCGTCGACGTGTGGAAAGGCACCATCTTCCACGGTCAGCACGGTGGGCTCCCACCCGAATTCCGGGAGATACGTTGCCCACTTGAGCGCGCGCTGGACAGCAATGCCGCCGGCGGGGGGGAAGTAGTACGTGAGAAACAGCAGGCGCATGCTGGCTGGAACGGAGATGGGATCGCAGCGCGTGAATTCGTGCAGGAATTCCTCGGAGTCCGTGGGAAGACGTGCCAAAGTAGCGGTCCCCTCGGCTAGCCGGCGTATATTCCCAGCGAATACCAATGCCTTCCTATCAGTGGCTCAGCACTGGACATCAATCGATAGACCATGCCCAAAATCCCGTTCAACACTGACGATGCCTACCTGTTCGAAGAGCTCCTCGGAGAGGACGAGCGGATGATCATGGAGGCTGCCCGTGAATACGCGCAGTCGTCCCTGGAGCCGCGTGCCCTCGAAGGCAATCAGGACGAAGTCTTCCATGCGGAGATCCCTCGCGAGATGGGCGAGATGGGGCTTCTCGGCGCGACGGTCGATCCCGAATACGGTGGAGCCGGCGCCAGCTACACGGCGTACGGCTTGATCGCACGCGAGCTGGAGCGCGTCGATTCCGGGTATCGCTCGTTTGCCAGTGTGCAGTCTTCGCTCGTGATGTACCCCATCAGTGCCTTCGGGACGGAGGAGCAGAAGCGCCGCTTCCTGCCAAAACTCGCGACGGCCGAAATGATCGGTTGCTTTGGCCTGACGGAGCCAGATCACGGGTCGGACCCAGGCTCCATGAAGACCACGGCGCTGAAAGTCGATGGCGGGTGGATTCTGAACGGGGCCAAAATGTGGATCACGAACTCGCCGGTGGCTGATGTCGCTATCGTGTGGGCCAAGGCCAAAGAGCACCGAGACGAGGCCGGCGTGATCCGCGGGTTCATCGTCGAGCGGGCCTTTGACGGGTTTACGGCACCGAAGTCGCAGAACAAGATGTCGCTTCGTGCCTCGATCACGGGCGAAATCGTCTTGCAGGACTGCTTCGTGCCGGATGCGAACCTCCTGCCTGGTGTCAAGGGGCTCAAGGGGCCGTTCAGCTGTTTGAACAATGCCCGCTACGGCATCGTCTGGGGCGCACTCGGGGCAGCCGAGAACTGCTACCAACGTGCGCGCCAGTACGTCATGGAACGCACGCAGTTTGGCTACCCGCTCGGTGCCATGCAGCTCATCCAGACGAAGCTCGCGAACATGCTAACGGAGATCACCAAGATGCAGCTCTTGGCCGTTCGGTTGGGGCAACTCAAGGACGCCGGCCGCGCTGCACCGGAGATGATTTCGCTGGCCAAGCGCAATAACTGTGGTACCGCCCTAGAGATTGCCCGCATCGCGCGCGACATGCTCGGCGGCAATGGGATTACCGGCGATTACCGGGTCATCCACCACATGGTGAACCTGGAGAGCGTCAACACCTACGAGGGCACCTATGACATTCACGGCCTGATTCTCGGCCGCAGCATCACAGGTATCCAGGCGTTCACCCCACGGGGCAACGACATGCCGAAGCCGGCACCGGTCAAGCGAGTTCCAGAGCCCGCGCTCAACTGATCGGTCACCTACGCGGCAGCCAACCACCCAACCGTCAACTACCCAACCGTCAACCAGGTAGCGTTGCGCATCGCGTTCGTCAGTCAGCCGGGAAGTACCGCTGATCTGCCGGTTCAGCGCGGGGCGATCCAGATTTGGACGCATCAAGTGGCTCGCCGGCTGGCGAAGCGCCACGAGGTAACGGTGGTGTTGGCGAATGCCGGCGGGCAGCCTGAAGTTGAAGTCAGCGAAGGCGTGATCTATCAACGCCTCGCGCCGACGTGGGCGGACCGTGCGTCGCTTGCCGGCCGGCTCGTCGACCGGCACCGGCTCACACGACGTGGCCGGCCCTTCTTCGCGTCGAGGTGGTGGTATCCGGGGTACACGCGCCGGATGATGACAGCGCTGCGTGGGTTCTCGCCGGATGTGGTGCACGTCATGAACTTCCCACATCTCGCCGCGCAAGCCAAGAAGGCGGTGCCAGAGGCAGAGATCGTCCTGCACATGCATGCCGAGTGGCTGAGCGAACTGGACGAACGGGTGGTCCGGCCGGCAGCAACCGCCATCAGCGCTGCGGTGGCCTGTAGCCCGTACATCACGGAGGCCATCCTGATGCGCTTCCCAAAGCTGCACGCCGAAACGCTCCCCAATGGAGTCGACATGAAGCAGTTCACGGTCTCCTACGGCGAGGCTGAACGAAACGATGTGCTCTTCGTTGGCCGGCTCTCTCCGGAGAAGGGGTTGCATGTGTTAATTCCAGCCTTCGCGTCCATTGCCGAGACGCATCCCACGGCGCGTCTGGTGTTGGTTGGGGCAGAGTCCAAGGCAGCCCCAGATTTTCTCGATCCAGCCCGGTCTGACGCTGCCGTAACCGCGCTTCGGCCATACTACAAAGGCGCGTACGTTCAACGGTTGCGTGAACTCGTTCCAAGCTCGCTTCGTGAGCGCGTGCAGTTCGTTGGCCCGTTGCCGCATGCTGAGGTAGGCCGGCGAATTCATCAAGCCACGATCGTCGTAATGCCGTCTATCCGTGAGACGTTTGGGATGCCGGCGTTGGAGGCCATCGCGTCTGGAATTCCTGTGGTAGCAAGCGATGTGGGCGGGTTGTCGGCGCTCGTCCAGGATCGGAAAACAGGGAGGCTCGTACCTCGAAATGATCAAGGCGCGCTTGCTGCCGCCCTGGACGAAATCCTGGCCGGCCCCGATTGGTTAGACCGTCTCCCAGAACGTGGCCAAGCATGGGCTGCGAGCTACGACTGGAAGCCGATCACGGAGCGCACCGAGGCGTTGTATCAGCACATCCGGGGGCGGAATTATGATTTATGAAGGGTCTTAGGAAGCAAACGGCTCAAACCGTTTCCGTAGCTTCCTGTAATGGCTCAAGTTAACACGTACTACCGGCGTTCAAAGATTTCCGAGGCCAAATTCCGGCACCTCGCCCGCTGCTTTGCCCTCGATCTCAACG
>JBCDHV010000020.1:0-16668 GCA_038749615.1 Bacteroidota bacterium | reverse complement strand
GCTCAGTCGACCGTCACCGGTACGCTCACGATGAGCGGCGATAAGTATCGTTTCTCGATGGACGGCCTCACCGTCGTCACAGACGGCGCGAAGAACTGGGTCTACACGCCTGACGAGAATCAGGTCACGATCAGCGACTACATCGAGGATGACACCGCCTTCTCGCCGTCGCAGTTTTTCGTGACGCAACCGGAGCGCTACAACGCCACAGCCCTTGGCAGCGAGACCATCGCCGGCCGGCGGCACCAGCAGCTCCGCCTCGTCCCGAAGGACGCCTCAGCAGCGGTGAAATCGACGACGCTCTGGGTCCGGGATGGCGACAACCTGATCACCCGGCTGGAAATTCTCGATCTCAACGACACCGTGATGCGGTTCGACTTGACCGACATCAAGCTGAACCCACCGACGACGAACAACACCTTCACGTTCGCGATTCCACCCGGCGCTGAGGTCATCGACCTCACGGGGCTGTAGGTATCATGGAGCTGCCTTTAGGTCGGCAGCTCTGGAAGTATGATTTATGAATTGGGATTTATGAGAATCGGTGGGGTCCTGCCAGACAAGCGCGTTTCTCATCCTGTCTGGCCTGAGAAAGAGCGAGCTGAATAACCCTTCAGAAATCCCAAATCCCAAATCATACTTCTCGCCACCGGTCGCATCTGCCGACGAACGCTCTAGTCTATAAAACGCCTGCCCGAAGACACCAGGGCAGGCGTTTTCGTTTGGTGAACTCTCGCCGAATGACAGGTTTTCGGCTATTTGATGCCGATTTTCCCATCCTCGGCATGCCCTACTTCCCCCTTCACCAATCTCACTTCTCCCTTGTCTTCCAAGGTCAAGCAGGCCATCGTCCAGTTCGCCGGCATCGCGCTCGGGGCTGGGTTGTTGTATCTCGCCTTCAAGGACACCGACCTAAACCAGCTGGTCGAGGCGCTTCGGACGGCTAACTACAGCTGGCTCCTCGTGCTCGTACTGGCCTTGCTGCTCTCGAATGTGCTGCGGGCGTGGCGGTGGACGCTGTTTTTGAACGTCTTGGCTTCCGGTGCCGGCCCTACCGCGCCTGTTCCAGTCAAGACAGCGTTTTACTCGGTCATGATCGGCTACATGGTCAACAATGCCGTGCCACGCCTCGGCGAGGTTGTGCGGGCCGGCAACTTGTCCAGACAGGCCAGCCGGCCGTTCAGCGGCGTGTTTGCGACGGTGTTCGTCGAACGCGTGCTCGATGTCATCGTGCTAGCCTTCATTCTCGCCGGCGTGGTCTTCCTGGTCGCGGATGAGCCAGCCGTACGCGATCTCTTTCTCGGTTCGATCGAGCAACAAACTTCGGGCATCGAGTGGTGGCACGTGGCGTTGTTCGTGGTGGTATTGGCGCTCGGAGCCGGCGTCGGCCTCTGGCTCTTGCAGTGGCTCACGAAGCAGACGGAGGGCGTTCTCGGCAAGATCGGTGAACTCGCCCGGTCGTTTCAGGATGGGTTGATGACGGCCGTTCGCTCACCCTACCGGATTGGGATTTTCACGTCGACGATCCTCATGTGGGGCTGCTACCTCATCATGGTCTACGTGCCCTTCCTAATGCTCGACATGGTTGGCCCGTTCGACCTGAGCTGGGGCGATGCGTTCATCGTTCTCGGCATCGGGACCATCGGATTCATGATCCCCTCTCCTGGCGGCACAGGCTCGTATCACTACGCCGTCATTCAAACGCTCATCCTACTCGGTGTGGCCGAGGATCCGGCCCGGACGTACGCGCTCCTCACTCATGGCTCCCAGTTCATCGTCCTGACGGTCGCCGGCTTTGCCTGCTTGCTGGCCCAAGGCACGAAGCTATCGTCTGCGTTGGAAACGGCAGATGGATAAAGAGGAAACGTAGACGATTCCGTAGGCCGAGCCCGCCATGCTCAGTGTTGGCCCTCGAACGACGCTTGGCCCATCGCTCTTCGTGGCCACCGAGTCATGACGAGCTCGGCCCGCGGAATTGGTCTTGGGGTAGTGAGAGAATCTCGCTCTATCCGAGCCAGTAGCTCATCTTGACGAGGAAAACGTTCGTTGCCGGATCCGTGAAGAGACCGCTCACGTCCCGGCCGGCCTGGAGCCGGCCATCGGAAGCGAACCCGTTGCGCTGCTGCTGCCACACGAGAAAAAACGTAGAGCCGGGGCGATACTCCCACCGGAACACAGCATTGCCTTGGAGCGAGCGCACGGTGAAGTCTGGATCCACCGTGAACGTATCCCCACCATCCCCTGGGTCGATGGTGGTGGAGCCGTCGTCGTTTGCCGTGACTGTGCCTACGTCGACCCCATACCGAGGCAGCCGGAAGGCTCGAGGCCGGTCGAACGCCTTGAACGAAGAGAACTGGCCGCGCGAAACGAAGGGGCGCAGAAAAAGCTGGAGCGAGACATCGGCCGCGAACGTCCAGTCGAGCCGGGCCTCCAGCGACAACGTCGTGTCGTCGAGTTGCCCGAAGACGTAGCGGCGGCCAAACGTAGAAACCGCCGCGGCATCGTCGAAGGCGGTGATGTACTGCCGGGGCTCGCGCACCACGGTGAGGGCCGGCGCAACGGAAACGGATAATTCTGGCCGAGGGCGAGCCTCGATTTGAATGCTTCCTCCGGTACCGATGCGGCCGAGTTCGTTTCCAACGATGCGAGCCCCGAGAGAGCCCACCACGTCTCGGCGCGAATCGCTGTCGACGTTCACGGAGAAGAACGCGCCGGCGTCCCGCAGCGCCACGGGTCCACCTCGGGTCAACCGGTCTTCCAGGTACCGAGGGACAGCATCTGTGTACAGGCGCACCGACCAAAAATTGCGGAACTGGCCCTCGAAACTGCCGCCGGCGATGGCGCGGATCAGATCGCCATCGAAATTCCAGCCAGTGCCGCTGAAGGCATTGACGCGCCAGAAATTGAAGGTGTCATTGGGCTCGTTCTGGCGGTAGCTGACGAATCCGTCGACGTTCGTGTAGTCCGCGCGCGACTGGAAGCCTAGATCGTTGGCCTCAAACCCAGGCGACGTAGCCGCTGCGTGAATCGACCCGATCCAGTGGTCGCCGTCTGTTTTGAGCAGGTGCGCTTCGGCTGTCCAGCCTTGCAACGCCGTCCGCGTAGCGTCGAGCGTGAACGATTTTGCATCGGGGCGCTGGTAAAGCCGAGGAAACGCCCGCTGCACTCGCTCGATCGCCTGCTCCGACCCTGTCACGGCGCTGCCGGCTACCTGCCCGGTAAACAACCACTGCTCGCTCACCCGCTGCTCGATGTCGAGGCCGGCGACGGTCGCGGTGCGGGGGAGTAACTCCGCAAGGCCGGGCTCATCGGTATCGCGCACCACGGAGGTGAGAAGCCCCCCCACAATGGCCGCCCCAAACGTGCCCCGCGCCCGCGCCACGAGGTAATTCGACAACGGCTCGACCTGCACGCGCCCCTCGCCGACGGCACGGCCCTCAGCATCGAACGCCTGGTAGTCTCCGAATTCAGACCGAGTCGTTGCGTTGAGCACGCCTACAGTGAAGCGCCCCACTTGCCCGGACACCTTGGCTGCTCCCAGAATCGTCGTCTGGCGGGGCGTGTCCGTGAACACGGCTCCTCCATCTCCCACGGCCGAGGTCACCGTGGACGGCACAAACGAGCTGCGCTGCGGCGCACGCCCGATCCGCCGGGTGTACAGCAGCTCGGGCCGGCGGTTGTTGGTGAAGCGCCGAGGGGCCAACGAAAACGTTTCTAAGCCTTCCAGGAAGAATGGCCGGCGCTCCTCGAAAAACAGCTCGAAGCCCGTCAAGTTGACCTGCGCCGGGTCGGCCTCGACCTGCCCGAAGTCTGGATTCACCGTCCCGGATAGCGTCAACCCGCCCGTCAACCCGACCTTCACATCTCCCCCACCCCTGGGATCCAGCGCGGTTTGCTCATAAAATGGATCAGCCTCATCGCCCGGCGCGCGGGTTACAGCAGACGCGACGTAGGGCAACACCTCGATACGACGGGGAGCTGCCAGCGCCGCCGGGAGCGTCAACGTCCCGAATTGGCTCACGTAGCCGATGTCTTCCGGCCGGCGCGGCGACCAATACGACAGCTCCCCTGTCCGCAAATGCGTCCGCACGAGTTGCACACCCCAACGATGCGGACCCTCCCCACTCGCGTAGCGCAACTGGGAAAGCGGAATTTCGAACTCAGCCGTCCATCCTGATTCGTCTCGGGTCGTTTCGGCGTTCCAGACGGCATCCCATGACACGTCGCGGCTGTCATCGTCGAAGAAGAGCGCGTCTAGCTGCACGCCTCCCGGCGATATCTGAAATTGAAAGCCCGTCCGCCCATCGCCATACGAGTCCAGCACGACGGCTGCCCGGTCCGTGTTGATCTGTTCGTCTCGGCGTGCCAGGCGCGCATCGATGGCGTCCGGCTGGCTGTCGGCCATGCGCATCCCCACGTAGAGGGCGGAGGAGCCAATCAGAATCCGAGCTTCCGTTTGTTCGGTGGCTAGCGCGCCGGCAGCCGGCCGAAATTGCACGAAGTTGGTCGCCAGCATCGCAGTGTCCCACACCGGCTCGTCCAGCCGGCCATCAATACGGACTGCGCCTGCCTCGACAGACGATGCCGTCAGCGCTGGCCGAACGCGCTCTTGCCCGGAGGCCGGCGTCCACAACATCGCCAGCATCAGGGCGGCCAGCGCGTTCAGAGCAGGCAACGAGCGCCTGGGAGCCGCCTCGTGCAGCGACGCTGACGCAGAGCGCGCCTTTTTTCCAAGAAATCGTACAGACAGACCGCTCCCTGAGGGGGCCTTCCCTAGACCTTCCATTTAGGATCTGTTTAGACGTTTAAATACCAACGAGTTAGCCGGCGACACCTCCTACCGAGTGTCGCGAAAATCCGCATGCAAATCCGAGCTATCCCCTATCCCATCAGGACCCCATTGCGTTTGGAACAGGAACCGGGAAATACCAATCGACAAGAGGAACGACGATGCGGCGGGCCCCATCTTGCTCGGGGAGTTCTAAGAGGCGGGCCACCCGGTCGGAGGTAAGCCTGGTGGCCCGTGCCGACACGGTATCAGGCAAAACGATGCCGACACTCGTGGCTGACTTCTCCTCGCTCCCTGCGAGAACACTGAGATCGCGCAGTGCCTTATGAACCGGCGAATCCGTCGACGTAGAGTCTACTTTCGGATCGCTCGGCAAAACGGAGGCTTGAGCGAATGCCGTCTCTTCGCATTCCCCGGAGTCGACTTCAGGGTCAACGGTTTCCATGTTTACCGGATCAACGGGTAGGCGCTCAGCTGAGGGCTGGTGGACCGTCTTCGGTGAATCGGGATGCACCTGCTCGATGGGCAGGGGGGCAAGGCCAGGCCCGCTGGGCCCTCTTTCGGCCACGGCGGCAGCCGGCTGGAGCAAGGCCAGGACGGCTCCGATGGCACACGCGATGCCTATCGAGGTCACGAGCAGCCACTGATTCGCCGGTTCACGCTGACGGGCTCCGTCAAGAATCGATTCTACACGCGTCCCTAATTCATCCCCGCCCATCATGGGCACGGCGGCCGGGAAAACATGAGACGCGCGAACTTCACGCGCCACAGCTACGAGATGCGTGGCATAGTCCGCCGGCGAAGCACCGCTTCGCAGCACCGCATCGTCGCACGCCGATTCTCGGGCATCCATGCACCGCCGGTACGCCAGCCATGCCAACGGATGCATCCAGTAGCAAGCGACCACCGCTTGCATGATCAATTGCGTCCATGCATCGCGCCGGCGCAGATGGGCCATTTCGTGCAGGAGAACCGCTTCGAGACGCGCCGCATCCCAGCCATCTACTCGGCTGGGTACTACAACAGCCGGCCGGCCCAAGCCCCAGGCAAACGGCACACGCATCGTTTCCGAGCGGAGAAGATCTATCGGTCTTTGCAACCCGCTTCTGCTGGCCACACTCGCAGCCAGAGCTATCCAGGGCTCGGTCTCGAGGGGCTCTGCGGCCCTTACCACTCGGTACGCCAACACGAGCGCCCACAGCTGGCGGCCTCCCACAAAGACAAAGCCGGCCAACCACACGCCCACGATCCATTGCGTCCATCCCCAGTCAGTCCACGCCGGCTGCATCGAGCCCGGAAGAGGAGCGACCGTCTGTTCGCTAGTATCTAAACGGCCTGCAAATCTAGGCTGCACAGCAGGTACAGCTTCAGAAAGTGCTGGGGCCGGCTGGCGTTCTACCGCGCCACCCCACGACGCTGGCAGAACCTGAATCTGCCATGCCGGCCCCAGGACGGTTACAGCTGGAAGGAGAAGCAGCGCGACGAACGTGGCCATCCACACGCCGTGCCGGTACGAGGCTGAGAAACGGCCCAGCCCCCAAGCCACGAGCCCACCGAGGGCGAGCAGAAAGGTACTTTTGAAGGCGATTTCAGCCAGGGCCCACATTACTCAGCCTCCTTGCGCGCTTGCTGAATCAGCGCGTCGAGCTGATCGAGGTTCTCCTTCGACAAATCAGAGGCCGTCTCGTTGAGCAACGTCGCGACGGCCTTCTCAGGGGTACCGGAGAAAAACGTCTTGAGCAAGTGGCGCAGAGCCTTCCGGCCGGCAACTTCCGTCGTTTCGGTGGGCGCGTAGAGAAACTTGCGCCCTTGTTTCTCATGGCGGACGTGGCCCTTCTCCTCCAGAATGCGCAAATGCGTGCGCACGGCCGAGTTGCTCGGCGGCTCCGTCATAGCCTCGCGGATCTCATCAGCCGATGCCTTCCCCAAGCGGTGCACAGCCTCGAGCACCTCTCGTTCTCGCAAATTGAGCCGGGGTACATTCATAGTCCACCCTGTCATTTGTTAAAGAGTTAACAAATGATAAATCAGCAGACTCCACCAAGCAACCTCAAATGTTAACAGGACAACATTTTTTTATCCTGCCCGCGCCACACTGGCCGGGCACGACAAACGCCTGCTCATTTGAAGCCGAAACCTTGATGGGAACGGTCCTCTTCCCGCCTTACGTTTAAACGATTCCGTGGGCCGAGCCCGCCACGCTCAACCTTGGCCTTTTGAACGATGCTTGGCCTATCGATCTCCCTGGCCGGCGGAGTCGCGATGGACTCGGCCCACGGAATGAGTCTTCATGGTCTTATTTCATTACGACGACAGATTGGGTGGCAGTAAAGGCTTCACCTTGGGCACGGATGAGATAGAGCCCGCCGGTTAAGCGTGAAGCGTCGAGCCGCAGGGTGTGCCTCGTGTTCGCCGGCAAGTGCCCAGCGAAAAGTGAGGCCACCTGCCGGCCCTGCAAGTCGAAGACATCGACGGACACCTTTTGCTCTACCGGCACGGATAGATGCAGGTGCGCCGTTTCAGAAAAGGGATTGGGATGCACAGCCGACAGGGCAAGGGTGCCAGGAACCTCAATCGTTGTTTCCACCTCCTGGCTGTAGGCGTGGCTGCCATCGAAATCGAGTTGCCTGAGCCGGAACCGATGCGCGCCGGGTGTCAGATCGGAGACCTGGTGGCGATAGGTCTGTCGCTGGCTCGTCGTCCCTGCTCCTTCGACGAACGCGAGGGTCGTCCAGCCAGTGGCCGGCGTGAAATGCTCTACACCAAAGCCGGCATTGTCCTGCTCAGACGCTGTCTCCCATCGCAAGACGGCGCCCTGTTCGTCTGCCGTGACATCGAAGGCTGTCAGCTCTACCGGTAAGGGCGCCTCTTCCGAGACGCGGAAGAAATCGATGGCCCATTCCTCAGATGAGGCATTCGATTGGGCACAGAGTTGCAGGTTGAGCGTGCTCCCGGTGCCGGGAATAGCGAAGCCGAATTCAGCAAACGTGCCAGTCAAGACACCGGCTGCTCCATCCCCCGTTCCGTCAAAGTTGGCATCCAATGCGAGGAACTCCGTCGTTCCGCCATCGGGCGTGAAGTATTCGAATGCGAGTCCGTTGTTGGCAGCCGGGGTATCCAGCCCCCAGGTGAGCCGGACGAAGTCTGACGCCGGCCCGGAATCGTAGGCGTTGGACGCATCGTTCGCGGCGAAAAGGCCTCGGAAGAAAAGATTGTTGCGCCCCGTGACATCGACAGAGAACTCGAGGCAAAGCGTCCCGAAACCTGGCCCACCCACTCCTGCATCATCGTGGTCTTCGCCGGCCCAATAGAAGCTATTGCTGACGCCGCCGTACCCTGCGCCAAAGTTGGCATCAATGCCTGATCCATCGGTGCGGACGAAATAATCGCTGAGGTTGTCGATGACGTTGATGTTGTTCGTGGTGGTGTAGTCCACGCCTGGACCGTTTGGGTCTTCGAAATCCTCGGTGTAGAAGACCTGAGCGGATGCCGGCAGAACCATCGCAACGATCAAACAGCCGACAGCCAACCAGCCAACAGCCCAAGAGCCGACAGGCAAGGACCTGACAGTTAAACGGCCGGCAGTCAGATAGCCTGTAGCGGCGCGTGCGGAAAAGTGATTCATGGGGTAGGCAGTTGAGGGTGGAGTTGACGAGCGCTGAGGCCGCAGGTGCTACCCGAGCCAGTAGCTGACTTTGGCGAGGAAGACATTGGTAGCCGGGTCTGAGAAGAGCCCTTGCACGTCACGGCTCGCGAGAAGCCGGCCGTCAGAGGCGAATCCGTCGCGCTGTTGCTGCCAGACCAGGAAGAGCGTGGAGCCGGGCCGGTATTCCCACCGGAACACCGCGTTGCCCTGAAGCGAGCGCACGGTGAAGTCAGGATCCACCGTGAAGGCGTCTCCGCCGTCTCCGGGGTCGATGGTGGTAGACCCATCGTCGTTTTCGGTGACCGTGCCCAGGTCGACGCCATACTCCGGCAACCGGAAGGCTTTGGGACGGTCGAAGGCCTTGAAGGATGAGAACCGGCCACGCGAGACGAAGGGGCGCAGGAATAGCTGAAGCGAGACATCGGCCGCAAACGTCCAGTCGAGCCGTGCTTCGAGCGAGACCGTCGTGTCATCGAGTTGGCCGAAAACGTACCGCCGGCCAAACGTGGAGATGGCAGCTTCATCGTCGAAGGCCGTGACGTACTGCCGCGGTTCTCGGACGACCCTCAAGGCAGGCGAAAGCGAGAGGGCGAATTCAGGGCGGGGACGCGCTTCGATTCCTATGCTGCCTCCTGTTCCAATCCGGCCTAGTTCGTGCACCGCGAGTTGGGCGTTTGCGGAGCCGGTAACAGGCCGGCGCGCATCGCTGTCGACGGACACGGAGAGGAAACCTCCAGCGTCCCGCACTCCCACGGGTCCACCGCGGGTCAATCGGTCGTCGGTGTACCGAGGCAAGGCATCCGCGTCGATCCGGACCGACCAGAAGCTGCGAAACTGTGCTTCGGCACTGCTCGACACGAGGGCTCGGACGACGTCTCCGTCGAAGTTCCAAACAGCTCCGGTGAACGTGTTGACCCGCCAGAAATTAAAAGGCCCGTGAGGCTCGTTCTGCCGATACCCGACTAGACCGTTGAGGGTTAGGTTGTCGGCACGCGACTGAAAGCCGAGACCGTTGGCATCGAACCCGGGCGACGTGCCAGCGGCATGAACCGCGCCGATCCAATGCTCGCCATCGATTTTGAGGAGGTTGGCTTCCGCTGTCCAACCTCGAAGCGCCGTTCGAGTTGTGTCAAGTGCAAAGGACGTTGCATCAGGGCGCTGGTACAGCCTTGGAAAAGCGCGTTGAACGCGTTCGATGGCTGCCCGTGACCCCATCACGGCACTCCCGGCTACCTGCCCGGTGAACAACCATTGGTCGCTCACCCGCTGTTCGATGTCGAGGCCGGCCACCGTGGCGGTGCGTGGCAACACATCCGCCAGGCCGGCCTCGCTGGCATCGCGCACGACGGAGGTGAGCAGCCCACCCACGATGGCTGATCCGAAGACCCCTCTGGCCCTCGCCACGAGGTAATTCGACAGAGGCTCGACCTGGACGCGGCCATCGGCCACGGCTTGGCCATCGGCATCGAACGCCTGGTACGTGCCGAATTCTGCGCGGGTCGTTGCATTGAGCACGCCGACGGTAAAGCGCCCAATTTGACCCGACACCTTCGCGGCACTCAGAATCGTCGTTTGCCGGGGCGCGTCCGTGAACACCATGCCCTCACCACCGGCTGCCGCCGTGGCATCGTCGGGAACGAACGACCGTCGCTGGGGCGCACGCCCAATGCGGCGGGTGTAGAGCAGCGTCGGCCGGCGGTTACTGATGAAACGGCGCGGAGTCAGCGAGAACGTCTCCAGCCCTTCCAAGAAAAAGGGCCGGCGCTCCTGAAAGAACAGCTCGAAGCCCGTCAGGTTGACTTGGGCCGGATCGGCCTCGACCTGCCCGAAATCCGGATTCAGCGTGGCCGAGAGCGTGAGCCCACCCGTCAGCCCGACCTTCACGTCTGCGCCGGCTCGCGGGTCTAGCGCCGTTTCGTCGTAGAAGGGATCGGCCGGATTGCCGGGCGCGCGGGTCACGGCAGAAGCCACGTACGGCACCACTTCGGCGCGCCGAGGAGAAGTCAAGGCATCTGGCAGGGTCACGGTGCCAAACTGGCTGACGTAGCCGGTTTCTTCCGGCCGGCGAGGCGACCAGTACGCCAGTTCACCTGTCCGGTGGTGGATCCGTACCAACTGCACGCCCCAACGATGAGGCCCCTCGCCGCCGGCGTAGCGAAGCTGGGAGAGTGGAATCCGAAACTCGGCCGTCCAGCCACTAGCGTCACGGGACGTCTCCGCATCCCATACGGCATCCCAGGAGACATCCCGCTTCGAATCATCGAAAAAGAGCGCGTCCAGCTTCACGCCGCCGGGTGATACTTGAAATTGGAAACCCGTCCGCCCATCCCGGTACGAATCGAGCACGACTGACGCCTGATCGGATTGGATGACCTCGTCGCGCCGGGCCAGGCGTGCATCGATCGCTTCCGCCTGGCTATCTGACATGCGCATGCCGACGTAGAGCGCAGAGGGCCCGATCAGAATGCGAGCTTCTGTCTTCTCCGTGGCTGGCTCACCAGCAGCCGGCCGAAACTGGACGAAGTCAGTCCCCGGCGTTGCCGACGCCCAGACCGGCTCATCCAACTGGCCATCGACGCGGATGGTACCGGCTTCGACGGACACGGCGATCAGACCCGGCCGGCCCGAGCTCTGGCCTGATGCCGGCTGCACGAGCGCTGCCGTCATCAAGAAACCGAGGGTCAGAACACTTCGCACTACACCGCGCATTGAAGCGTTCCTGATCGCTTTCCCGAAAGCAATCTCTTTCCCGAGAGAATGTGTAGACAGACCGCTCCCTGAGAGGGCCATCCCTGGACCATCCATTTGAGACCTACCTAGCTCTTCGCCTAGTAACGAGTTAGACCCTGGAGACCCCTACCGAAGAGTCCAGAAAGCCACGTGTGATTACAGGTTATTTCTAAGCATTATTTCCAAGCATACGTGCCACCTCAGCAGCAGCGTATGGTGAGCGCACTAGGGAGATGAACCAGCAAAGGCCAAGCTGGGGGTACGGTAGACCGGAGCGCTCCATCCTGCATGCGGATCCGATAGATCCAACAGGCGAGCGACCTGCCCAGAGGTTAGTCGGGTACTATGCACCGAGACCGTATCGGCAAGGATGATCTTGACGGTCAGAGGCGAGGGGTCAGGCTTGAGGACGAAGCCTTCCTGTCTAGACGCCGGCTCAGGCGTCGTTTTGCCTGTGGAAGACGGCGGCCCAGAAGGCTCAGCACGCTGATCACGTACAGCCTCCTCAGGCACCTCATGGCCGGTGCTCGCACGCTCAGATCGCGCCTGAGCAGCCGGCAGGTCTAGGGTGTTTTCCGGCTCAGAAACCGATGAGGACGCTTTCACTGAAGGCTCGGCTCGCGTCACGGGCAGAACGGACTGGTCGGCTCTGGTCTCTGGGGAAACAGCCGCCGGCTCCACAGTGGCCAACCCTGTACCCAGAGCCCCGGCAACACCGAATGACACCATGAGCACCCATGGCTTTACGGCATCGCGGCGGCGGGCTCCATCGAGGATGGACCGAACCCGAGTTCCTAGCTCGTCTCCCCCAAACATCGGCACAGCAGCCTGAAGGGCAAGACGAGAGGCGCGCAATTCACGCGCTACGGCAACGAGGTGCGCTGCGTAGTCAGGGGCCGAAGCTCCGCTCCGCAACACGGCATCGTCGCATGCAGCTTCTCGTGCATCCATGCATGCCCGGTAGGCACGCCAAACCAACGGATGGGGCCAATAGCAGGCGACCACTACCTGCATGACCAATTGCGTCCACGCGTCGCGCCGGCGGAGATGAGCCATCTCATGCAAAAGAACAGTCTCGAGCCGCGCGGTATCCCAGTCGTTTGCCTGAGCAGGCAGCACGACTGCATGCCGGCCCAAGCCCCACACAAACGGTACCCGCATTGTCTCCGAGCGAAGAAGCTCTACAGGGGCAGGTAACCCACTCGCACAGGCCACGCGCGCAGCCAAACGGGCCGACTCTGTACCAGCAGGCTGCGCTGCTCGAACCACTCGGTACGCCAGGATGAGCCCCCAGAACTGGCGCACCCCGACAATGAGAACGCCGAACAACCAGAGCCCCACTATCCACTTCACCAATGGCCATTTTCCTGATGGCCATTTCACCCATGGCCCGTTCCCCGACAGCCCGTTCACCCATAGCCCGTAAGCCCAAACCGGCTGGTTCGACGCTGACGGTTCGACACTCGCCTGTTCCACGGCCAACCCGCCGCCGGCCACGTCACCAAGCGGGATCCCATCAGCACGCAAGGTAGCGTGCGGGCCATCGCCGACGGCGGCACGCGAAGCCGGCAACAAGTCGACCTCCCACGCTGGTCCCAGCACAACCAAGCACGGAAGCACTAGCAGCGCGGCAAAGGTGGCCAACCACGCGCCGTGCCGGTGTGAGGCCGAGATCCGCCCCATCCACCAGGCCACGAGCCCGCCGATAGCGAGCACGAGCGTACTCTTGAGTGCAAGCTCCGCCAAGACCCACATCACTCGGCCTCCCTGCGCGCTTGCTGAATCAGCGCATCGAGCTGATCGAGGTTTTCCTTTGACAGATCCAGCGCCGTCTCACTCAGAAGCGCTGCAACGGCCTTCTCGGGCCTGTCTGCAAAAAAAGTCTGCAGCAAGTACCGAATGGCTTCTCGGCCGGCGATGTCTGGCGTCTCGGTAGGCATGTAGAGAAACTTGCGTCCTCGTTTCTCATGGCGGACGTGCCCCTTCTCTTCCAGAATACGCAAGTGGGTACGCACGGTGGAGTTACTTGGCGGCTCCGTCATGGCGAAGCGAATGTCATCAGCCGACGCAAGGCCCAAACGGTGCACCGTTTCGAGCACCTCTCGCTCTCGCAGATTGAGCCGGGATAGCTTCATGTGGGTGGCTGATGCATTTCTGTTAACTGATTAACAGATAATAAATCAACCTCAGAAACCAATCAAGCCTAAATGTTAACAAGGTAACATTTTATTCGTTCATCCGCATTCGTGTCCGCTCCGTTGCAGGGTGGCCTATCCTAGCCAATAGCTCAGCTTCACGAGGAAAACGTTCGAGGCCGGGTCAGTGAAAAGGCCGCGCACGTCGCGGTCGGTGTTGAGCCGGCCGTCTGGGGCAAACCCGTCGCGCTGCTGCTGCCAGACGAGGAAGAGCGTGGAGCCCGGGCGGTACTCCCACCGAAGGACCGCATTGCTCTGAAGCGAACGTACGGTAAAGTCGCGGCTCAACGTGAACGATGCTCCTCCATCGCCGGGGTCGATGGTGGTAGACCCATCGGAGTTTTTGACGGCCGTTCCTATGTCTTCGCCGAATACCGGAAAATCGAGCGCACCCGGGCGGTCGAAGTCCCGAAAATCGGCATAGTCGCCTGTGGAGACGAAGGGACGCAGGAAGAGTTGGAACGAGAGGTCCGGACGGAAAATCCAATCGAGGCGGGTTTCTAGAGAGAACGTCGTGGCGTCGAGTTCGCCGAAGACGTACCGCCGCCCAAACGTGGCCTCGGCCGCCGGCTCCTCGAACTGGGTGACGTACTGGCGTGGGTTCACGCTCATGGAAAGCTCCGGCGAAAGCGACAAGGCCAGTGCCGAGTTCGGCCGGTAGGCCACGCCGGCACCCGCCTGAAAGCCCCGCCAACCCGACCGGTTCGTGAATCCAAACCAATCGAGCGACACCGTCACGGGCTCTCGCGAATCCGTCTCGACCGACGCAAACAGGTCGAATCCGGCATCGAGTGCGGCAATCGGCCCTCCGCGCGTCAGCCGATCATCGCTGACCTGGAACGTGTAATCGGTGTTGACCTGCACGCTCCAGAAGTTGCGCAGCGTGGCCTGCCAATCCGCGACCGCCGTGGCGAATACCTGATCGCCCGCGAAATTCCACCCCGTCCCTCCGAAGAGCGCGGCTTGCCACGAATTGAACGGGCCTTGCGGTTCGTTTTGCTGATAGCCAAAGTAGGCGTCGAGGTTGGCAAAATCGGCGCGCGCCTGGAAGCCGAGCGCGTTGGCGTCGAAGCCCGGCGAGGTAGCCGCCGTGTGGAAGCCGATGAGCCAGTGTTCACCGTCTGTCTTGAGCAGGTTGGCCTCAGCGATCCAGCCGGCCAGGCTCGTACGGGAGGAATCGACCGCGATGTGGCTCGCGTCCGGACGCTGATACAGCCTCGGGAAAGCCGTCTGCACGCCGAGGATCGCCCCCTCAGACCCCGTGACGAGGCTCCCGCCGGCCTGCGCTGTGAGCAACCAGTCGGACCCGAGCCGGCGCTCGAGGTCGAGGCCGGCGACAGTAGCCGTACGAGGCAAGTCGTCCCGGATGGCTGCCTCGTCGGTGTCTCGGATCACTGAGGTCAAGAACCCTCCTGCGATGGATTGCCCAAACGTACCTCTCGCCCGGCCCACGAAGTAATTTGACACCGGCTCGATCAACGCCCGGCCCTCGTTCACCCGATTCCCTTCGCTGTCGAACGCCTCGAACCGGCCAAATTCGGACCTCGTTACCGCATTGAGGAGTCCGACGGAAAAAGGACCCGCCTGTCCGGACACCTTGGCTGCCCCAAGGATCGTGGTTTGCTGGGGCGCATCGGTGTAAACCACGCCGTTGTCGCCCGCGGCGTCTTGCGCCGAGGCCGGCACGAAGGCCGTGCGCTGCGGAGCGCGCCCGATCCGCCGCGTGTAGAGCAGGTTCGGGCGCTGGTTTCTGAGAAAGCGGCGCGGGGCCATCGAGAACACGTCCACGCCTTCGACGAAAAACGGCCGGCGCTCCTCGAAGAACAGCTCGAACCCACCGAGATTCACCTGCGCCGGGTCCGCCTCTACTTGGCCGAAGTCGGGGTTGACGGTGCCGGCCAGTGTGAGGCCACTGGTGAGACCGAGCTTCACATCAGCCCCCACGCGGGGCTCGAAGGCATTCGCGTCGAAGAACGGATCGGCCGCGTCGCCCGGGGCGCGGGTGAGGCCGGCGGCGGCGTACGGCAACACTTCGAGCCGACGCGGAGCCGGCAACTCGGCCCCGATCCGCAGCGTGCCGAACTGGCTGACGTAGCCGGCCACCGCTGGGTCTCGCTCAGACCAGTACGAAACTTCACCCGTGCGAAAATGAATGCGGACGAGCTGGAGTCCCCACTCGTGCGGCCCCGTGCCGGCGGCGTACCGTAACTGCGAAAGCGGAATCTCAAACTCGGCCGTCCATCCCTCGTCGTCGATGCTTGTCTTGGCATCCCACACGGCATCCCATGAAATGTCGCTCTGGACATCGTCGTAGAAGAGCACGTCGGTGAGCAGGCCTCCAGGCGTTACGCGGAAGAGAAAGCCGGTGCGGCCGTCGCCGTAGGAGTCGAGCACGACCACCGCATAGTCGGTCCGGGCAAAATTGTCGCGCCGGGCCAAGCGGGTGTTGATCGCCTCGGGTTGGCTGTCCCGCATCCGCATGCCGACGTACAGCGCCGAGGAACCGATGAGGATGCGCGCTTCGGTCTGCTCTGCGGGGGCAACGCCGGCCGTCGGCTCGAACTGCACGAAGTCGCCAGCCGGCTGTGCCGACGCCCACGCCGGTTCGTCCAGCCGGCCGTCGAGTTGGATTGCATCGTCTGCGACCTGCTGGGCGTCCACGGCCGGCCGGCTCGTTTGTGCGAGGGCCGTAGAAGACAGTGCGAGGCAGATGATCAGGAAGCAAGAACGCCAGGACATGCGGTGTGTGTGGGTGCGGTGTGAGTGCGTGAGTAGATGTGGGGGTTTGGGAATTATGATTTATGAATTGGGATTTATGAATGGGTTCTCGGTCCGTTTGTGCTTGCGCCGGGTAGTACGAGTCTGACGGAAGCCGAGCTACACGAGTCCAGTCGGCTCAACCCTACCGCTTCTCATAAATCCCAATTCATAAATCATAATTCCAACCTCTTCCCAGCCGGCCAGGCAGGCTCTGAAACACATCACCGGGTCATCGGGGCGAGCCGGGTGTAGCTTTTGTTGATGATTTTCCACTCGCCGCCGACGCGGATCAGCGACATGTAATCGATCAGGTAGGCTCTCGGGTAGTCGAGCTCGATCTTGGCGACGGCGACGTCTCCGGTGATGTCCAGGCTCATGATGCGGCGGCGGCGGTCGGCCTCGTCTGGTGCGGGGCCGCGGGTAAAGAGGCTGGCAAATTCCTCAGCCGTGCGGTGGGCCACTTGGCCGTCGTTGATCCAGAAAATCCGCGCGTCTGGGTGAAACGCCTGGCTCATGTAGGACCCATCGCCCTTGGCGTGGCCTTCCAT
>JBCDHV010000019.1:0-16703 GCA_038749615.1 Bacteroidota bacterium | reverse complement strand
CCTTCACCCTTCATCCTTAGTCCTTCATCCCTCGTTGTCCAAGACGTTGGCAGACCGCTATATTCATGCCCCTGTCCGGGCTCGTAGCTCAGCGGTTAGAGCAGCGGACTCATAATCCGTTGGTCGTAGGTTCGAATCCTACCGGGCCCACGCTTCTGCCTCCTAGACGACGGCTGAACGCCTGCTTACACAGCGCGGAGATCTCCCACCTGCCTCTGCGTTCGGGCGCCGTCCTTTCTATCTTCGGACCCTCACATGCTCGATTTTCTGCGCCACATTCTGCGCAATGAGTCGGCGACGTACACCGTGTTGATCGTCAACCGGGACAGCCTGGACGATCCTACGCAGTACACCGTGCAGCCTCGTCAGCTTCGGAATGCAGCTATCGGGACGGTTGCCGGCGCGATGTTGTTCGTCTTCCTCCTGTTCGCGCTCACGCCGATAATCGAACTGATCCCTGGCCGCAGCATGGCCGACGTGCGGGCCAGCGCTCGCATGAATGCGGTGCGCATTGCACGGCTCCAAGACTCGCTCCAGGTGCAAGACGACTACATCTCGCAGCTCGTGACGGTCGTCGGCGGTGGAGAAATTAATTTTGAGGCGATTGATGACGCGCCGGCTTCGGGCCTATCAGAGACGGGCGACTCCGCCCCGCTCGAAGGTGCCTACATCGAAGCGGGTGAAGCCTCTGAGGATTGGCAGAGTCACAGCCAGCCGGCCTTGCCGGTGAGCCGGATGCCGGCCTTCTCGTACGCCTCGGTCAACCCGGAGGAAGCATCGCGCGGATACCTCACGTCTCTTCGGTTGCCGTTCATGGCCCCGGTGAACGGTGGCGTGATGACGCGCGGCTTCAACGCGCAGATCGGCCACTACGGAATCGACGTGGCCGTGCCGCAAGAAACGGCCGTGCGTAGCATCGGAGAAGGCTTCGTCGTACTGGCCGATTGGACGTACGGCTCGGGCTACGTCATCGCGGTCCAACATGCCGACGGCTACGTGACCGTCTACAAGCACAACAGCCGGCTCCTCAAGCGCGTGGGCGACAAAGTCGGTGAGCGGGAAACCATCGCCTTGAGCGGCAACAGCGGGCAAACGTCTTCGGGCCCCCATATTCATTTTGAATTGTGGCACGAAGGGCTCGCCCAGGACCCACAGTATTATCTTTTCAACTTGTAACCCTGCGAGCGCAACCGCCGAGCGGCACGTCGCGAACCAGCCGTTCGGCGGTTGTACTCCACCCTAACCTTTCTCAACGTCATGGCCCTTTTCGGCAGCAAAAGCACGGATAAGAAGAACGACTCCTCTGCCTTCAAACCGGCCCCTTCGTCCTCGCTTCAGCCCTCCAACCGGTCCAACCGGACGCGGACGCCTTCGGCCCCTTCAGCGCCGGCACAGATCAACATGGTGGGCCAGGGCGCAGCCATCGAAGGCACGTTGTCGGTCAAGGGCGATGTCCGCATCGGTGGACACGTGAAAGGCGAAGTCCGGGTCGATGGCAAGCTCGTGGTCACGGGAGAAGGCCTGGTCGAAGGCGTCGTCCATGCTACCGAAGCCGATATTGCCGGCCGGATCAAGGGCGACATCATCGCATCAGAGCGTCTCGTGCTCCGGAAGTCGGGCAACGTCGAGGGCAACATCACGAGCGGCAAGCTGGTCATCGAAGATGGTGCGGTGTTCGTCGGCCAGGTCAAAATGTCGAGCTCGTCCTCGTCCAACACGAAAAAGTCGCCCGTCACGACGCTCAAGTAAGGCTCGCGTTGCTCGCGTGGCGAGTAGCGTGTGGAGGAGTAGTACGTATCTCGTCAGTCGGGTTGCCCGACAGCTGTGCTCGTCTACTCATCTGCTTCATCGCGCTTCCACTCGTCATCCTCCCACTCCTCGTCCTCTAGTTCGGCTTTGAGGAGGGCGGCTTCTTCCTCGGCTTGGCGTTCCCGTTCGAGGCGTTCGCGGGTGCGGACTTCGCGGAGGGCGCGGTAGCCGGCCTTTCGGCTCTCTGAGGCTTCATTGGCTTCCTTGACGAAGCGAACGACTTGCGCGAAGAAGGCGACGAGCCCCAGGCCGGCACCGGCGATGAGGAGCCACGGCGACGTGCCCAGCCACCGGTCAAGGAAGAACCCAATCACGCACCACACGATCAGTCCACCTGCGAGCTGCCAGCCTAGGGTCAGCGCATTGCCAGCCTGACGGTCGAGTTGCACGCGGGCCTCGCAGGGGTTGGAAGATGAGAGCGGACGAGTGCGCAAGATAGGCACCAGCTCCCTGCCACGGCGCTGAGCCGCCCGTCATGCCCGTTTTCGGTGCGATCTTCCCCAATTCCCATCGCCTCAACCTGCCCTTCACCCCGGCTTCAAGCCCCCGGGTCCTTTCATTCCTATTTCACCCCATCTCAGGGATATAAAGAGGGTTAGCGGCTTAATATGAACCGCTGCTGACGAACCTGGAGTCGGAAGAGATGGAGCGGGGCGGAGAGGTACGATGAGACGGACCCCGTCCCACGTTTCCGCCTTCGTTTTCACTGATTTTCGCCTTCAGGAAAGATGAGCTCTGCCACCTGGATTGGGATTGTGTTTGGGCTCCTCATCGCTGGCGCGAACTTACTGCTCAGCTTTCTTAGCCACCGGAAAGCGCATGGTCTGGAAACCGGGCCGTTCATGCGCATCGTGCTGGGAGGGATGATGATGCGGATGTTTGGCATCCTACTCGTCGTACCGCTCGTGCTCTTGTTTCTGCCGGTCGAGCCAGTCGCCTTCGCCTTTGCGCTCGTGGGAGGACTGATCGTCGGTGTGGTGATGGAGGTCGTTGTGTTGCTCCGAAGGAGGCCGGCTCAAGATGCCGCTCAGCCGTAAGGCTGATTCAGAACGACGAGTTGCAGCAGTGTGCTCCCTATGTTTCTAACCCGCCCGAGGCACTCGCACGTGACTGTTCGCTCGACCTTTGCTGCCCGCTGGATCGCTCTTTTTGCGCTCATGCTCGGCATCACCGTCCCGGCCTTTGCCGCCGGCGACGGTGCAGATGGTGATCCGGATGCGGTCGGCCACTCCGCCGATGGCTTCTACCTCGATTTCAACCCGGTCGCTAAGGTCGAACTCCCGCGCATCTTCCTGACGCGTGAGGACGGCGGCGGATTTGGCTTCGATGTCTACGGAAGCACGACGGCGGCCGTGAAGTCGGGCAACTACCAGATGGTCAGCGGTGCCGGCGAGGTGCTGACGCCCGAGCAGTCGGCGTACGTCGTCAAGGAAGAAAAGACCTACTACTACCCGCTCCAGGCGTCCAGCGGCGAGATCGTGCTCGATTTGTCGTTTACCCGCCAGATGGTGTTCATGCTGATCGCAGCGCTCGTGTTGCTGATCGTAGGGCTCCGGCTGGCGAGCCGCTACCAGAAGCACGGCCGGGAGACGGCTCCGAAAGGCAAGTGGCAGAACTTCATGGAGGTCATGGTCACCTTCGTGCGGGACGAGATCGCCAAGCCGGCCATCGGCGACAAGGCGGATCGCTTCCTGCCGTACCTCCTGACGGCTTTCTTCTTCATTCTGCTCGGCAACCTCTTTGGCCTGTTGCCCTGGGGCGTGACGGCTACCTCCGGCATCGCGATTACGGCCGCTCTGGCAGGATTCACGTTTGTGTTTACCCAGCTGGCGGGCACCAAAGACTACTGGGCCCACATTTTCAACCCGCCTGGCATCCCCACCTTCGTCAAGGTGATTCTGGTGCCGGTCGAGATTCTCGGTCTGCTCACGAAGCCACTTGCCCTGGCCTTCCGGCTCTTCGGCAACATGGTTTCTGGCCACTTGGTCATCGTGAGTTTGCTGGGACTGATTTTCATCTTCGGCGCTCGGATGGGCGACCTGGTCGGCTACGGCGTTGCGCCGATTGCGCTGGTCCTGACGGTTGCGATCTACATGCTCAAGATCGCAGTCTCCTTCATCCAGGCCTACGTCTTCACGATGCTCTCGGCCGTCTTCATCGGGCTGGCCTCAGAAGAGCACGAGCACCATCACGATGAGCACCATGACCACGCTCATGGTGAACTGAACGGTGCCCGCAATGGAGTTCGCAACGGAACCCACAGTGGCGACGGCGTCCGCGCCGGCCGTGAAGCCGAAGCCATCGTTGCACAAGCTTAGCCGGCACGCTCCGGCACCCACAGTCCGACCGGCGGGCAGGCCCGCTTGTTACAGACTACTACACCTACCAACCCGAACATACCACCTTACGTAATGAACGCAGGTCTCGCATTTCTCGCCGCCGGTATCGCCGTCCTCGGTGCCGCACTCGCCGCCGGTCTCGGTATCGGCCGGCTCGCTAGCGCCGCCCTCGAAGGCACGGCTCGTCAGCCGGAAGCCAGCGGCGACATTCGTACGACGATGATTATCGCTGCTGCCCTTATCGAGGGTGTGGCGATCATCGGTGAGGTGGTTGCGCTCGTGATGATCTTCACGGCTCCAGCGTAACCCCTCTAGTCCTGGCCTTCGCCGGGGCTTTCTTTTTGTCGCAGGCCGGCTCCGGGATACCTCGGGGCCGGCTTTTGCGCCCGGAATCCGCATGCCGGCCCGGGTGCCCACTCCCGTATCCAAATTTCCATGGCAGCGAATCTCTTCGTGCTCCTGCAAGAGGCCGTTCAGGTCCCGGAGCCGCCGACGCCCGCTCTGCTCGATCCGAAGTCGGGTCTGTTCATCTGGACGGTCATCGTCTTCAGCATCGTCCTTGCCGTTCTCTGGAAGTACGCATGGGGGCCGATTACCCAGGCCTTGGCGACTCGTGAGAAGACCATCGAGGACTCGATCGAGCGTGCCGAGCGTGCACTCGCCGAGGCCAAGCAGATCGCCGAAGACAACGAAAAAGCACGCCGCGAAGCAGAAGCCGACGCACGCCAGATCGTCGCCGATGCCCGCGAAGCCGCCGACCGGCTCCGGACCGAAGAGCTCGACAAGACGCGTGAGCAGGTCCAGGCCATGCAGACGCAGGCCCGTGAAGACATCGAGCGTGAAAAGCAGTCGGCACTGGCTGAGCTGCGCGCCGAAGTGGCCGATCTCGCCGTGAAGGCCGCTGAAAAAGTGCTCGGCTCGAACCTCGACGCCAGCAGCAACCGCAAGCTCGTCGACGACTTCATCGACGATCTCAACAAGAACTGATGAGCCAAGCCTCTATCGCCCGCCGGTACGCTGCTGCGCTGCAGGCCGAAGCCGAGGCGCAAGGCGTGACGAGCGCCGTAGACGCATCGATCGATACGCTGCGGGACACGCTCGCGCAGTCTCGCGACCTCGCCGTGTTCTTCAGCAGCCCCGTTGTTTCAGCGTCCAAGAAAAAGTCGATCGTCAGCCAACTGTTCGCCGGCAAACTCGACGACCTCACGGTTCGCTTCGTGCATCTGCTCGTGGACAAGTCCCGCGCGGAAGACGTGCCGGCCATCGTGACGGCGTATCGGCAGCTCCGCGACGAGCAGACAAACACCGTCGAGGTTCACGCCCGCTCGGCGTTTCCGCTCTCCGATGACGAGCAGCAGCGTTTGGCCAAGGCCCTCGAAGCCAAGATTGGCCAGAACGTCCGGCTCAAGACGAGTGTGGATGACACCCTGATCGGCGGCCTCGTCGTTCGCGTCGGAGACACGGTGTACGACAGCAGTGTCCGCAACCGCCTCGAATCCCTACGTGAGCGCCTAGAATCCGGCTCGTTTCTCAACAATTAGTGTCGTACCGCCGCCCGGCGGCCCAACCAATAACCAATTATGGCAGCGATTCGCCCAGACGAGGTAACCGCCGTACTCCGCAAGGAGTTGGGTGGCTTCTCGGCCGATACTGAAGTTTATGAAGTCGGGACCGTCCTCCAGGTGGGCGACGGGATCGCCCGTCTCTACGGCCTCTCGAACGTCCAGGCCGGCGAGCTCATCGAGTTCACGGGAAGCGACGTGACCGGGATGGTCCTCAACCTCGAAGAAGACAACGTCGGGGCCGTGCTCTTCGGCGACTACGACGAGGTCAAGGAAGGCGACGAAGCGCGCCGCACCGGCCGCATCGCGTCGATCAACGTGAGCGAAGGCATGCTCGGCCGGGTCATTGACCCGCTCGGCAACCCAATCGACGGTAAAGGCCCGATTGCCGGCCCAGCCTACGAAATGCCGCTGGAGCGCAAGGCGCCGGGTGTGATCTACCGGGAGCCGGTCACCGAGCCGTTGCAGACCGGGATCAAGGCCATCGACAGCATGATCCCGATTGGGCGTGGCCAGCGGGAGCTCGTCATTGGCGACCGCCAGACGGGGAAAACGTCGGTCCTGCTCGACACGATCATCAACCAGAAGCGGACGCACGACTCAGGCGACAAGCCGGTCTACTGCATCTACGTTGCGGTCGGCCAGAAAAGCTCGACCGTGGCCCAGGTGATGCGCTCGCTCGAAGAAGCTGGCGCGCTCGACTATACCGTGATCGTCAACGCCCCCGCTTCCAGCCCGGCTCCGCTGCAGTTCGTGGCCCCGTTCGCCGGGGCGTGCATCGGCGAGTTCTTCCGGGATACCGGCCGGCACGCGCTCGTGATCTACGACGATCTCTCGAAGCAGGCCGTCTCGTACCGGCAGGTCTCCCTGCTGCTCCGGCGTCCTCCAGGCCGTGAAGCCTACCCGGGCGACGTGTTCTACCTCCACAGCCGGCTCCTTGAGCGCGCGGCCAAGATCAACGCCAACGATGACATCGCGCAGGAGATGAACAACCTGCCCGATTCGATCAAAGGCATGGTCAAAGGCGGTGGCTCTCTGACGGCGCTTCCGGTGATCGAAACGCAAGCCGGCGACGTCTCCGCGTACATCCCGACGAACGTGATTTCGATTACGGACGGCCAGATCTACCTGGAGTCGAACCTGTTTAACGCCGGCGTTCGCCCGGCTGTGAACGTCGGGATCTCCGTGAGCCGGGTGGGTGGTAATGCCCAGATCAAGGCGATGAAGAAAGTCTCCGGTACGCTCCGCCTCGACTTGGCGCAGTACCGGGAACTGGAAGCGTTCGCCAAGTTCGGCTCCGACCTCGACCCGGCTACGCAGTCACAGCTCAACCGGGGTGCTCGCCTCGTCGAGATTCTGAAGCAGGCCGAGCGCGAGCCGCGGGCCGTCGAAGACCAGATCGCGATCATCTACGTCGCCACCAACGGCTACCTGGATGCGCTGCCGATTGACAGCATCCTCGCCTTCGAGAAGGAGTTCATCGACCAGCTGCATCTCCAGCACGAGGACGCCATGCAGAGCATTCTCAGCACGGGCAAGATGAGCGACGACGTCGCCCAACTCCTTGCCAACGAAGCTACGAAGCTCGTCGAAGCGATGAACAGCTGATTGGTTAATGGTTGGGCTGTTCGGCGGTTGGCCAGGATTAAGACGCTCAACCGCCGAACCGCCCAGCCAGACCAGCCAGCGAACCACCCAACCATCCAACCACCCAACCGACCGTGGCCAGCCTTCGCGACATTCGGGACCGGATCAAGACCGTCAGGAGCACCCAGCAGGTGACGCGTGCCATGAAGATGGTGGCGGCTGCCAAGTTGCGCCGGGCACAGGAGCAGATTTTCAACTCCCGCCCGTACGCCTACAAGCTCCGCGAAATCACTGTCCACCTCGCTCAGCAAGTGGACCCGGGTAGCCATCCGCTGTTTCAGCGCCGGGAAGAGGTCAACGCTACCCTGCTTGTCATTGTGACGGCAGACCGAGGCTTGGCCGGCGCGTTCAACGCCAACGTCATCAAGACGGCCGAGGCGACGATCCGCGAGCGCTACACAGAGCTCAACGAAGCCGGCAACCTGTACCTGATGTGCGTCGGCCGGAAGTCGCACGAGTACTTCAGCAAGCGCGGGTACCAACTCATCGGGGACTACCGGGGCGTGTTCAACAGCCTCAGCTTCAAGGACGCCGACGAGATGACGGACGTGATGGTCGAGGGCTTTGAGGGCGGCCGGTGGGACGAGGTGCAAGTCGTCTACAACGAGTTCAAGAACACGATCTCCCAGAACCGCATCGTCGAGCCTCTGCTGCCGGTACCGCAGGAAGCTTTCGCTACGCCGGTGATGGAAGCGAGCGACGACTACCACGAGGCCGAAGTCGATGCCAACCGGCAATTCGACTACATCTTCGAACCGGACGCCGGCGCAATCCTGCAAGAGCTCGTCCCCCGCTTCGTAACGTTCCAGTTTTGGCGTGTGCTCCTCGAATCCAACGCCGCCGAGCAGGGCGCCCGGATGGTCGCGATGGACAATGCCACGACGAACGCCGGCGAACTGCTCAAAGACCTGAAGCTCACGTACAACCAAGCACGCCAGGCCGCCATCACGACGGAAATCCTAGAGATCGTCAGTGGCGCCGAGGCGTTGAAGAACGGTTAATCGGTCTACGGTTGGGTAGGACGCTCACTGCGTTCGCTGTGGGTGGATGTGGCTGTACTGCTAGCTACAGCGAACGCAGTGAGTGTACCATCGCCAGCCCAACCGGCTAACCAACTCTTCTCTTGCGCTCCGAAGCGGTGATGGCCTATATTCGGAGCCCGAAATTCAGCGGCCCCTACGGAGAGGTGGGTGAGTGGCTGAAACCACCGGTTTGCTAAACCGGCGTACCTCGAATAGGGGTACCGCGGGTTCGAATCCCGCCCTCTCCGCATCAAGCGCCGGCTTCCCATGAGGCCGGCGCTTTTTTGGTTATGCCAGCGCACCAATCCTCGTCGTACTGTCTGTCACTGCGCTTAAACAGACAGGGCATGAAAGGCCACCACGATCGTTTCCACACGCACTCTCGGTCTCGCCGCCATCCTGGTTTCGATTATCGGAACCCGGGATGGTATTTCGTCACGATCAATGTCCGTCAGCGCCGCCCGGTGTTTGGGGCCGTCGATCAAGGAAAGATGGTTCTGTCTGAGATCGGGGAGGTAGCACACGCGTGCTGGATCGATCTCCCGAGGCACGGGGCTGGGGTTGTTGTCGACGCGTTCGTTGTCATGCCAGACCACGTGCATGGATTAATCTGCCTGAGCGGACCCAACCATGAGCGTGTCGCTTCATCCAGTCGGCCCATGTTCCGAGCAGCACTGCCCGGTTCACTATCGGTTGTTGTTGGAGGATACAAGGCAGCCGTCAGTCGTCGGGTCCGGCGTGCCGGTTATGACTTCGCCTGGCAGCCCAGATTCCACGATCGCATCGTGCGGACTGAACGCGAACTAGAGAACATTCGCGATTACATCCGGACCAACCCAGAACGATATCGCGCCAACCGGTCGTAATACCATGTCATGGTCGCTGCCGGCACATATCTGGCCATCCACACGACCGTAGCGCCGTGATCCATCACGGCGGGTCGAGACATTTATTTCTTCCATTCACCCGATAATAATCCGCCACTGGAATGGGATGGGGACGCTGGATGCAGCGTTTCCGTTTTCCTGACGCCGTGATGGATCACGGCGCTACGGGGGTGTTCCTGCATAACGGCCGGCACGGTCTTCCCCAACAACAATTTCCCATCCCCTTCGCGAGAGGCACCTCGAAACCGGCTATCTTCACCGCTCGTACAGCAGCTCCAGATGGAGGGGTGGCAGAGCGGTTGAATGCACCGGTCTTGAAAACCGGCGTACCGAGAGGTACCGTGGGTTCGAATCCCACCCCCTCCGCTTTCTTCGGTGGCACGTGGATGGGTGCTAGGTAGGTGAGACGGGGTACGTGAGGCGCTCTTGGGTGAGACGGTAACGCTGCGTGCCGTCAGTGGTGTTTTTGGCGCGGAGCTACACATCCACACACCACAGTCCCCACGCACTGCGCGGCGAGTCGTAACCTTTCCCGCGTGCGCTCCGTCTACCGGGCTGTTTGTTTACACCCGCATTTACAGCCCTTCCCGATACCTGGCTTCCATGGTTCATTTCCATCGTTTGCAGTTCCTCGCCGTCGCCGTACTGCTTTTCGCTCTCGCCCCAAGCACCCTCGCACAGACGCCGGCACGGTCCATCACGCTCGACGAGGCCATTCAAATCGGCTTGGCCCAGGACGTGCAATTGCAGAAGGATCTGAATGCCCTTCGGCTTCAGGAGCGAGTCGTACAGGCAGAGCGAGGCGATTTCCTGCCAAACCTCAATGCCTCGGTCGGGCCGTCGATCAACTACGGCTTGCAGTTCAACACGACGACCGGTCAGCTCGAGAACCAGCGTGTTGAACAGCTGAACCTCGGTGTCAGCTCGGGCATCAACCTGTTCAACGGGTTCGCCGATGTCGCCTCGTTGGAGCAGGCTCGGATTGAATCTGCGGCGGCTGTGCTCACGACAGACCGCAGCCGGCAGCGTGTGGTCTCAACGGTCATCGCCCAGTTTCTCGAGCTCTTGCTTGCCCGAGAGCAGATTGAGATCCAAGAAGAAAACCTGGAGGCTCAGAACCGACTGCTGGAGCGGATCGAAGAGTTTGCCAACGTCGGTACACGGCCAGTTTCTGATCTCTTCCAGCAGCAAGCAGCGGTTGCGCAGGCGGAACTGCAGTTGCTCAACGCAGAGCAAGCCTTCGAACTTAGAGCATCTGACCTCATCCAGACGCTTCAGCTCGATCCTACGCAGGTCTACGAGTTCGTCGCGCCACAGACGGACGACGTGGCGCTCGTGCCTACGACGTACGATTACCCTACGCTCATCAGGGAGGCATTCGAGCGTCGCCCCGATCTTCTGGCTCAGCGCCAGCGAGTGAGTGCGGGCGATGCCGGCATCCGAGTCGCGCGCTCGCAGCTCCTTCCGAGCCTAGACTTCACGGCCAGCACGGGTACGGGCTACACCAGTAGTGATCCGCTGGACCGGGCGCTGTTCACCCAATTCGAGGACAACCGCAGCAGCGCGTTCCGGTTCAGCTTGTCGATCCCGATTTTCAACCGGTACCAAACGCGCCTCGGTGTGGAACGAGCACAAATCCAGCTCCAGAACGCCGAGCTCGACTTGCTAGGACTGGAACAGCAAGTTGCTGCACAGGTCCGCCAGCAAGTCATTAATTATCAAAACGATGTCAAGCGGCTAGACGTAACAGAGAAACAACTCCGTGCCGCCGAGCAGTCGCTGGAAGCCGAGCAAGAGCGGTACAATGTCGGCGCGTCCACGCTCGTCGAACTGTCTCAGGCTCGGGCCTCCTTCGTTCAGGCCTCCCGCGACCGCTCGACGGCCGTGTACCAGTTTCTCTTGCGCGGCCGGCTCGTCGAACTAGCCGTCGGGACGCTGTCTGTTGAGTAATCCGTTAGCTAAAAAGCCATTCGAGTGGTGACCGGTTGGATTCAGATCCTGCCCACCTACCCAACCATCCACCTACCCATCCCCCATGTCAAACCCTTCAACACGCCGGCTCATCTGGATCATCGGGGGCCTCCTCGTGGCGTTTGCCATGCTCATCGTCGTCATGCGCGTGGTGCGCGGAGACCGAGCAGATGGCACGGAAGTCGAAGTCGCTGATGCCGAGCGGCGGACGCTCACGCAAGTCGTGACCGCATCTGGACAAGTGCAGCCAGAAGTGGATGTCGCCATCAGCCCAGACGTTTCCGGGGAAATCATTTACCTGGGCGTCCGCGAAGGCCAGGCGGTGACGCAAGGTGAAACCCTCGTCCGGATCCGGCCTGATTTCTACACGGCACAACTCGAACAGGCCCGCGCCGGCGTGCTTCAAGCTCGCGCCAGCGAGGCCCGCTCACAGGCGGATCTCTTGCAAGCCGAACTCGAACTCAACCGGCAGCGAACGCTGTTTGAGCGCGATGCAATCTCGCAGAGCGCCTTCGACCAAGCACAGACGGCCTACAACGTGGCGAAGGCCAACGCGGACGCTGCCAAGTTCCAGGTGCAGAGTGCAGCAGCCCGTGAACGGGAAGCGCGCGAACAGTTGACCCGGACCACCATTACGGCCCCGATGTCCGGCACCGTGAGCCAGCTCAACGTCGAGGTCGGCGAGCGTGTCGTCGGCACGACGCAGATGACGGGCACCGAAATCATGCGGATCGCCCTGCTAGACCAGATGGAGCTCGAAGCGGAAGTCAATGAGAACGATGTCGTGAACGTGACCGTCGGCGATACGGCCGCCGTGGAAGTGGATGCGTATCCCAACCGCATGTTCGCCGGCGTCGTGACCGAGATTGCCAATTCCGCCCGGTCGAATTCGGCCGGCGGCTCCGAGCAGGTCATCAACTTTCCGGTCAAGGTGCGCTTGCTCGACCCACACAACGTCTCGCAGCGTGTCGGCGGGCCGGCGCTCTCAGACGCTGAGCGCGGGTCGGCAGACGAATCGCCTCAGTTTCGCCCAGGGATGAGCGGCACCGTCGATGTCTTCACCGAATCGCTCGAAAACGCCATCGCCATCCCAATCCAGGCCGTTACCGTGCGGGATTTCAACCAGGTACGCCCCGACACGACGGGTGCGCCGGCCGTTTCAGGGGAAGATCTCCGGCGCGTGGTGTTCGTCATGCGCGACGGGGAAGCCGCAATGGTTGAGGTTGAAACCGGTATCTCAGACGAGACACATATCGCCGTGCTCTCCGGTCTTACCGAAGGCGACAAGGTGATCATCGGCCCCTATCGCACCGTCAGCCGCGACCTGAAAGACGGCGAAAAGGTTGCCATCGAAGAAGCCGACTAAGTGCTTCGGGTAGTTTGACTGAGAACGGCTGCTTGGGCGAGAGTTTGCCAGGCTTACGTTCGTCTGCCTTCGCAGTTGGTCTTTCTTGGGACACGACCTAACGATTTTATCGACATGCCGCTGATCACCATTCGCAGCCTGCGCAAGATTTATCAGATGGGGCAGACGCAGGTGCGTGCCTTGGACGGGGTAGATCTCGATGTGGATGCGAACGAGTACGTCGCCATCATGGGGCCGAGCGGGTCCGGGAAGTCGACGCTCATGAACGTACTGGGCTGCCTCGACACACCGACGGCCGGCACGTACGTGCTGAACAACCAAAACGTCGGAGACCTCTCGGATGACGAGCTGGCCGGCATTCGCAACCGGGAAATCGGCTTCGTTTTCCAGACGTTCAACCTACTTCCTCGTGTCGATTGCCTGCAGAACGTCGAGCTGCCGTTGATCTACGCTGGCCTGTCCAAGAAAGAGCGCCGAGAGCGGGCGGCTGAGGCGCTGCAAAGCGTGGGCCTCGGCGACCGGATGGACCACAAGCCCAACGAACTGTCTGGTGGGCAACGCCAGCGGGTGGCCGTGGCTCGCGCCCTCGTCAACGGCCCCAGCATCCTCCTGGCCGACGAGCCGACAGGTAACCTCGACACCAAAACGAGCGTCGAGATCATGCACCTCTTCGAACGTCTCTACCGCGCCGGCAACACCGTCCTCGTCGTCACCCACGAAGACGACATCTCCGAGCACGCCCGCCGCATCGTCCGCCTCCGAGACGGCAAGATCGAATCCGACGTCCCGGTAGAGCACCCCGCGCTGGCCGGCGCGTCTGTCGGCGAGCTTATCTGATTCGGGAGGAGGGAGCACCCCAGGATAGAGACCCGTTCGCGGGAAGACGCTGCGGCTGCATGTGCAGAGCACCAGTCCGGCGCTCAGGGTGAAGACCCTCTCGGGGACGGCTTTTTCGGCCGCACGTGCGGCAAAGGTTTCTAGCCCTCGGGGTAAAGACCCACTCGCGTTTGGTGTCGCAGGCCGCTTGGCGTGGAGAACCTGCGGCGCTCGGGCTGATGACTGCTTTGCGCTGGAGATCCGAATCGCGGAGTCCGTCTCTGCCTCATCCTGCCGCAGTGCCCTCCTTTCATCCTTCGTCTTTTATCCTTCATCCAAAGCGCCACGGCGCATCCACACACCACATATCTACGTACCACACGCCCCACGCTCAATTCCCCATCAACGCAGCCAACGGGGCCAGGGCCTTCACGTTTTCGAAGGCGATCTTGATGATGGCTGTCAGCGGAACGGCGAGCACCATGCCCCAGACGCCCCAAAGCCAGCCCCAGAACACGAGGGCGAACAGGACCAAGAGCGGGCTCAGATCGAGGCCTTGAGCGAAGAGCCGCGGTTCGATTACGTTGCCGGTTAGGCCTTGAACGGTGACGAGCAGCACCAGCAAAATGACCGCCACGAGCGGGTTGCTGAATTGCACCAGGGCGACCAGAAAGGGGAGGAGTGTTGCGACCAGCGAGCCAATGTTCGGGATGAAATTGAGCAAGAAGGTCAGAAAGCCCCAGAGCAGTGCGAAGTCGACCCCGAAGAGTAGTAGGATGATCACGACCATGGCTCCGACGCCGGCACTGATCAACGCCTTGGTGACGAGGTACTGCCGGATCTGGGCATCGACGGTGCGGATGAGGCCGGCCACCGTCTCGGCTTGGCCCGACTTGAAGCCGGCTTGCACCTTGCGAGACAGCGCGCCGGTGCCGGCCAGCATGAACAGCACGTAGAGCAGGATGACGAACGCGTTGCTGAAAAACCCGACCAGTGATCCCAACCCTGTTTGCAGCGCTGAGGTGATGGGCCCAAGCTCGATGTCGCTTGCCTGAAACAGGTCTTCCAACCGGACGCCGGCGCGCCCGCTGAGGTCTTGAGCCATGGCCACCACGCTGCCGGCGAGCCCCTCGAGCCGGTCCTGGTACCGCGGCAGGGCGTCAATAAACTGCTCGATGCTCGAAGCTACGAGCGCGCCGATCAACACGAAAACGAGCGAAATCGCCATCACCACGACGCCCAGCGCGATCGGGGCGGCGACGCGCCGGCGGCGGAGCGTTACGTAGAGGGGCCGGCAGAGGTACGTCAGGAAGACCGCCACCACGAAGGGCAACAGGACACCGCGCAGCGCCATCAGGGCAGCTCCGACAGCGATTGCAGAGAGTACGCCTAAGGACAGAGAAATCAACCGCAGCGACCGCTCTGAGGACGAAAGGGAGGGGGCGATCAGCTCGACCGGTTCAGGGTCTAGCGGAACGCCTTCATACAAGAAAGGATCGAGGGGCCGAGGGCCATCATCGGGAGCCGGCTGCATGAGCAAGCAGTTCGTTAAAAATCTGAGAGCCTGCGGGTTGTCAGGAGCTAAGATACATGGTCTCAGTTATTTGACTGCACGGGCAAGGCACTGGCCCCATGAACATTGCGTGCCTGATCTGCTTTGCTTGGCTCGTCCCCTTCAATGTTGGCTTCCCGATATGAACTCTTCTTCTTTCGCCAAAATTACCCTTGGTTACGGTTCAGCGCTCATTCTGCTCGGCGTTCTTGGATACGTGCTGAGTGGCATGCAAAGCGCGACGGCGCTCATCCCCGCATTTTTCGGCCTGCCGGTCACGCTCTTTGGATGGATCGCGGCGAAGCGTGAGAAGCTGCGCAAGCACTTGATCCACGGGGCGCTGCTGTTTGCTCTGCTCGGCCTCTTTGGCACGATCGGAGGGATCGCGGACCTGCCGGCCTTGCTCGATGGCACGGCTGAGCGCCCGCTGGCCGTCATTAGCCGTTCGGTCATGGCCATCCTGACGTTGCTCTACTTAGCACTCGGAATCCGGTCCTTCGTCGCTGCTCGGCGCTCCTCCTGATCGTGGCCTGCTCTCAAGCTGGCATCCCGGCGCCTGGTGCGTGGCGGAACAACGCCTGAGGGCTTTCCGTTGGAAATCAAGTAAGTATACTTGTAAACCCGTCGGCTGACGTGCGGGCTCTGGTCCACCTCCGGTTGCTCCTTCCCTCCCCCCCGCTCGACTCGGATAACGTTAGCGGCACAACGTACTGCAGAGGTAGCGGCATATGGCCACCAAACGCATGGACGAAAGCTGGTTCCGTATCAAATCTCAAATCGAATCCATGTTCGGTGAGATGGACGAAAAGGAACTCAAGAAAGCTCGTGGTAACTTCCGTAAAATGGTGAGTTTGATCCATGAGAAAACAGGCGAAGACGAGCGCTCTATCATGCAGAAAATGAGTGCCATCGTCTGACCGACACTGGCTTGCTCCTTGTGAGCGCCGCGCCCAGTTCCACTTGCGAACTGGGCGCTTTTTTATTTCGATTTCGGATTGACGATTTCAGATTTGGCAGGGCAGGGGCGAAGTTTGGGCCTTCGGCAGGCACCGATTCAATAGCCTGTACTATCTAACATGAAAGCGCTTCCGATCAGCATGTCAGAAACCGATCTCCTCCACCCCGAGCTGGGCAAGCCGGCACCCGAATCCAACGCGTTTACGCGCCGGTCAACCGCCTATCAGGCACTGCTAGACCGTCTGCGCGAACGCTCCGAAGGGGTCAAGCTCGGCGGTGGCCAGAAACGCATCGACCGGGAGCACAAGCGCGGCAAAATGACGGCCCGTGAGCGGGTGGCCGCTCTTGTGGATGATCCTGAACAGTTCCTGGAGATCGGCCTGTTCGTGGGCGACGGGATGTATGAGGCCGAAGGGGGATGCCCTGCCGGAGGCGTCATCGTAGGGCTTGGGCACGTGGAGGGCCGGCTCTGCGTGATCGTTGCGAACGACGCCACCGTGAAAGCCGGCGCGTGGTTTCCGATCACGGCCAAGAAGAACCTCCGCGCCCAGGAAATCGCCCTCGAAAACGAGGTGCCGATCATCTATCTGGTCGATTCCGCCGGGGTTTTTCTCCCGATGCAGGACGAGATCTTTCCGGACAAGGATCACTTCGGCCGGATCTTCCGCAACAACGCCCAACTCTCTGCCCGTGGCATCCCGCAGATCGCCGCCATCATGGGCAGTTGTGTAGCCGGCGGGGCCTACCTGCCGATCATGAGCGACGAGGCGCTGAT
>JBCDHV010000018.1:0-16864 GCA_038749615.1 Bacteroidota bacterium | reverse complement strand
GCTACCGTACCCCCGCCAGGTTGCGGGGCATTGCCCTGTGCGCTTCCTATGGCACCAGTCGTGGTGAAAGGCACGAAGGCCGCCGGGAACGAGGCCCCGGCTCCACCGAGTGGATTGTCGATGCGAATAATGCCGAGCTCGGAGTTTCCGGCGCTGTTGCACCCGAAGAATGTGATCATGTACGTACCAATCGACCCGCTGGGAAGCGTGCCGTAGACATGCGCTGGCTGAGCGGCAAAGTTGCACCGGGTGAAGCCGGCAGACGGGATGAAGTCGTACGGGTAGAGATCGTTCGCAACGTTGAAGCTGCCACCATACAGCGCCGCTTTGTCGAGGACGTACATGAACGAGTCGCCGAATGCATTGCTTGGGAAGCTAAACCAGTTGCCGGTGATGTAGATCGCCTCTTCGTCGACGGCCCATCCCGGGTAATCAAACCAGTACTCTGTACCGCTGATCGTGCGCTTGGTGTCGATAGCCAGGGTCGTCCACGTGGTCGCATCGTTGACGCCGGAGTAGGCGATGAGCATCTGGCTAACGGTAGGTGGGCCGTCCTCTTTCAAAATGAGGATGCCGACATGCCGCTGGCTGAGCTGGTCGTAGAAGAACTTGGGATCGAAGACCCGTTGCCCGGTAGCCCCAAAGAAGACATCGTCATCCGTACCGGAGACGGCCGTGCCGTTCTTCAGAAACACCTTCACGTAGCCGTTCACGGCCGTGACGATGTAGGTTTGCCCAACCGAGTGGTGTGGATCAGGCGGAACCGAGCCGGTCTCGTCGAACAGTTCGACCTCAGCATCAAACCCTAGGAGCGGCGGATTGGCCGCACTCACAGGTTGGGCGGCCGGGAGAGGCAGGGCGGCATCGTAAGCAGCAGCCATCTCGGCCTCGAGGAAGCTCGGAGGTGCTTTGCGGTGGCCCATGAGCGACTTCCGCGGCCCGTCGTCTTGGCGTTGTGCACTTGCGTTGCGCATGGCCGCCGTGCGAGACGTTGTCACGAGGAATGGGGAACGTGGCTGGAAGGCCGCAGCCGGCGTATTGAGACGGGTAAACGAAATGTTGCCCGTTGTTTCGTTGTTGATGTCGGCCAGCTTCGTAGGCTGGGCCGCTAGGTCAGGAGCATAGGAGCCGAACAGGAGGCCGGCACATAGCACAGCCAAACCAGCCCGGATCAAGCGGGTAGCAGAGTTCATGGGGAGGCGATTGTGCGGACGCACACCGAGAAGGCTCTCTCGATGTGTTCCGACTTGTGGTGTTATGTTGCCGGCTGGTGCGAGACCAGAAGAGTGGGTGGAGGCCGGCAGCTCGAATCCCCAATCTACCACGAGCAGACCAGAACGCAAAAACAGCGTCTAAGTCCTTTGTCTCCGTTATGGGTTACCCTTGTGTTCATCGTGCAAGGGCGCGAACCTCCACACTTTTCCACGTGAGCGTGACGGATCGTAAATTTCCGTGCCCACCTGGGTTCGCGACGAACGATGAGCGAACCGATACACCAACGCCGCTCCGGCGTACGGCTTCCGTCCAACCTTCCTTCGTGTTGCGCGTTTGCCTATCAGATGAGAAGCCTATGGACGCGCCGGCCCGCCTGCTGAGTAAAGCCGTCTCGTGCCGCTAACCCTCCCGAATTCATGCCTCAGACCTCGCTCACCGAGATTTACGTACGCCAGCGGGCCTCCGCCGGCACGTACAAGCAAGGCGTCAACGTGCTCCGAAGCGGCAACGTGCTGCAAGTTGAGCAACATCGGAACGAAGTACAGGGCCGAGTGGCCGGCCGGCGCGCAACCCCGTACCGGACGCGCATCGCCTTCGATGGCGATGAAGTCGTTTACGCGCGCTGTGATTGCCCGGACAACCGCAATGGCTGGTGCAAACACCTCGTAGCCACGGCGCTCGCCACCATCGAGCAGGCCAAGGCTCCGGAAAATGTCGGCTCGCTGAACGAGCTCCTCGGTGCGCTCAATGCCGAGGAGCTTCGCCAACTTGTTTTGCGGATTGCGCAGTACAGCCCGCGTGTGTTGCCCATCATTCGTGAGCATGTCGAAGACGGTGGGGCTGCCTTGCTTCGGATCGATGACATTACCCACGCCCCGGCACCCACTGATCCCGTTGCCGACGATTTCTATGACGCCCTCGGCTCCGGTTGGGCCGATGCCGACATCCGCACGCCCCTCAGCGACCGCGATATGAGCATAAAGTTGGAGCGGGAGTAGGGTTCGCGTTGCTCACGTGGATGGGTGGAGGTGTTGAGCGGTGGATGTGTGGGTGACAAGAATGAGCCGAAAGGCAGGCCGCAAGAGAATCAGCAAGATGAATCGAAGAGCTCGTCCGTTTCAGCTCGTCCCCCACCTTTCAACCATTCCCCTCGGCTACTCCTCCACGTGAGCAACGCGAACCCACCCCGTCCCGCATGATCGACCTGCGAAGTGATACGGTAACGAAGCCGACGCCGGCGATGCGGCAGGCCATGTTGGAGGCCCAGGTTGGCGATGATGTCTTTGGGGAAGACCCGACCGTTCGCCGGCTCGAGGAGGCTGTTGCGCATACCCTTGGTAAGGAAGCCGGCTTGTTCGTGCCGTCTGGGACGATGGGCAACCAGATTGCTATCCGAGTTCACACCCGGCCGGCCGACGAGATCATCCTTGAAGCGAAAAGCCACATCTTCCATTACGAGACCGGCGCGCCGGCAGCGCTGTCCGGTGTACAGCTACACACGGTCACGGGCACACGCGGCCGGCTCACTCCAGACGACGTCCGCGCAGCCCTACGCAACGGGTACGACTGGGAGGCTCGGTCGAGCTTGCTCTGCCTTGAAAACACGCACAATAAGGCCGGCGGGACCGTCTACCCGCTCGGGTTGCTTCAGGACACGTGTGCCGCTGCTCGCGAAGCCGGCTTGGCGTGCCATCTCGACGGCGCTCGGTTGTGGAACGCGTCTGCGGCAACCGGCATCGACATGGCCGACTATGCTGCACCGTTCGATACCGTGAACGTGTGCTTGTCGAAGGGTCTCGGTGCGCCGGTGGGCTCGGTGTTGACGGGCTCGGCGCGGCAGATGCAGCGCGCGCGGCGCTACCGGAAAATGTTCGGTGGGGGGATGCGGCAGGTTGGTATCCTAGCCGCCGCAGGGCTCTACGCATTGGTGCACCACCGGGAAGATTTGCCCAACGACCACGTGAAGGCGGGCCGTCTCGCCGATGCGATTGCCGGCATGCCACACTTCTCGATCGATCCTGAAACCGTGGAGACGAACATCGTCATGTTCGATACGGTGTCTGGCGAGGCGGTCCCCGTCCTCGAACGCCTCTCGAAGGCTGGCGTCTTGATGGTACCGTTCGGCCCCAAAACCATCCGCGCCACGACGCACCGCGACGTGACCGAAGACGAGATCGACCAGGCCATTGATGCATTGGCAACGGTCTGAGTTGACGGCGAATTCAGCAAGCTAGATTGCGAAAGGGGCCGGGCATTCGTGTCTTGCGTTCCGATGATCACGTTCGCCCCCTTGCCTGTTTTGCCATGCCGACTCCGCTCTGGACGCCTTCACCCGAACGCATAGCCGACGCCCGGATGACGCACTTCCGGCAATGGGTCGCTTCCATCGATGGCGTCGAGTTGGCCGACTATGAGGCGCTTCATGCCTGGAGCATTCGCGACGTGGGCCACTTTTGGAACCGCTTCCGGGTGTACACAGACCTGATCGCTGAGGGCAGCTCAGAGCCGGCCCTCGCCTCTACCAGCATGCCTGGGGCCACGTGGTTTCCGAACCTGCGGCTCAATTTTGCCGAGAACGTACTCGAGCGGGGGTGGACAGGGCCGGCTCTGGTTTCCCGGATTGAGGGGCGAGAGGAGCGGACCGAGATGTCGTTCGCACAGGTGCGCGAGGCTGTGGGGCAGTGCGCGCGTGGGTTGAGCCGGCTCGGCGTTGGCGTAGGCGACCGGGTGGCAGGGTATGTAGCGAATGTGCCCGAAGCCATCGTGGCGGCGTTGGCCTGTGCTCGGATCGGTGCCGTGTGGAGCAGCGCGTCGCCCGATTTCGGCCTGCCGGCGCTGGTCGACCGGTTTGGGCAGGTGGAGCCTGTGGTGCTGTTAGCGTCCACGCACTACCGGTACAAAGGCCGTCGCTTCGATACGGCCGAAGTGATGGCTCAGGTCAAGGCGCACGTCCCAAGCGTGCAGCACCTCATCGCGATCTCGTACCCAGACGGAGACCGGCCAGACGTGTCATGGGCAGATCTCGACTGGGACGAGCTTCTGCGTGACGGTGAAGAGGCCGTCCCTTCATACGCGCGGTTGCCCTTCGATCATCCGCTGTACATCCTGTTTTCCTCCGGCACCACGGGCCGGCCCAAATGCATCGTGCACGGAGCCGGCGGGACGCTGCTGCAGCACCGGAAAGAGCTGAGCCTGCACACGGACCTCAGCGCAGAAAGCCGGCTGCTCTACTTCACGACGTGTGGGTGGATGATGTGGAACTGGCAGCTGACAGCCTTGTCGCTGGGGACTACCATCGTGCTCTACGATGGGAACCCGGCGTACCCTGGGCTACCGGCTATTTGGCGCACCGTCAACGACGAGCGAGCCACGCAATTCGCGACGAGTGGCCGGCACATCCAGACCCGCATGCAGGCGCTCTCTCCCTCGGATCTAGACCAGCTCAATGGGCTGCCTCACACCGCCACCGTGCTCTACACGGGCTCGCCGCTCTCTGAGGCCGGATACCGCTGGGTGCACGAACGTCTAGCGCCCGATGTCCATCTAGCCGGCATTTCCGGCGGGACGGACATCGTCTCCTGTTTCGTGCTAGGTGTGCCAACGAAGCCCGTATATGCAGGCGAAATCCAGAGCCGAGGGTTAGGCGTCGATGCCGTCGCATTCGACGAGGAGGGCGAGCCTGTCGTGGCAGAAGCGGGCGAACTCGTGTGCCGGCAGCCTCTGCCGTCGATGCCGACCAGCTTTTTGAATGACCCCGGTCAAGCGCGTTACCGCGATGCGTACTTCGACGCGTACGCAGGGCTGTGGCGGCATGGAGATTATGTCACGTTTACCGAGCGAGGCGGGTGCATCATTCACGGCCGTAGCGATGCCACCCTGAACCCAGGCGGCGTTCGGATTGGGAGTGCAGAGCTTTACGCCGCGCTTGATCCGCTGGACTTTGTGACCGGAGCCGCCGCCGTCGGATGGAAGCCGCCGGGCCAAGCCGACGAGGTCATCGTGTTGTTCGTCACCATGCCGGCAGGGCGCGTGCTTGATCCAAGCGCAGAGCAGAGCATCCGAGCGGCTATTCGATCTCGGACGTCTCCGAGGCACGTGCCGCGCCACGTATTTCAACTCAGCGAGTTGCCCGTGACGCGCAGCGGCAAGACGGTTGAGTTGAGCATCAAGGCGCTACTGGCCGGCCGGCCGGTCAAAAACCGCAAGGCGTTGGCCAATCCAGGTGCGCTAGATGAGGTGGAATACATCGCGCGCAGGCTAAACGCTAGCATACCGTAGAAAGGGATAAGCCATTGTTGTAGCTACACAGACGAAATCTACATAACAAAAGCAATAACGCAATCACGTGAAATGTGCGATATATGTACAATCACTAGACAAAATTCGGATCCGAGGGCAAAAAAATAGCCTCACGGCGCTTCGATTTGGTTCGTGATAGGCTACCTTCCGGAAGCGTGCCTCAAAAGATGCTGCGCCGGGAACGCGGCGTCTGGTCTGTAGACAACCCATCCACTACAAGGCGCGCCGACGTACTGACTTGGCAGAGCCATACATCACCCCAGTCGATGCATAGCCTCCGTACCCGTTGGATGCCTGGGGACGTGGGGTCAGCTGCAACGTGTCTGGGCATGTCCTGCGCTCGTCCAGGTAGGGTAGACGTGCGGTGCAACTTTTCTGGGCACGCCTTCCCACCAACCAACCCATCACTTGCTGCTTATCGGAAGGACGCTACGAGGAACTTGAGGCTGAGGACAGATAACTCCAGCAGCATTAGCATCGCACATTATGCCGAAAAATATCGCCCGCATCGATACGCGGAACACACACGGCTTTCAGGTCCGCGTCACGCGGCACGGAACACGCCACACGAAATTCTTTGCTGACCGCAAGTACAAGGGGCGCGAGAACGCCTTGCAAGCGGCCATCGATTACCGCGACAAGCTGATCGACGAACTTCCCGAGCCCATGACGCCGGCTGAGGTGGCACAAAGCCGCTCGCTCTTCGGTGTCGCCGGCATTCGGCTGGGCATCGACACAACGGGCCCGAATCCGATTCCATGCGTCGTGGCCGATTCGTTCATCGACGGCAAGCGGAGCATCCGGAGCTTCTCGCTTCGGAAGTGGCCCGTCCGGCGCGCCCTCTGGAGCGCTTGCCAATGGAAGGCGCAGAAGCTCTACGACAACCCGTCGAGCGAGCGCGTTCAGGAAATGTATGAGACGGCCTATCCGCGCGTCTTGGCTCGCCTCGAAAAGGAATACCCACAGTTCATCCGCGACGAAGATCGCGTTGAATAGACGAAGGGTAAAGCTGCCGCACGCCTACTGACCTCAAGTTGCCCCACGTATTGGGTTGAGGCATTGGTGCTGCCATGTTACGTTTAGAGGCCGGGACATCCCGGCCTCTTTTTGTTTTGGACCCCGTCGAGACCTTCCCCAACCTATGTCTCAGCCGCTACCGGCGTGCGGAGCAGCACGGCTCGTTACCCGGTTTCCCGACCTGACGTATCTAAAGCGAGTGATTCACACCCAGGCCACATGGCCGACGGTGCTGATGAACGCCCCGGCTCGCCAACTTTACCGACCGGACATTCCGGGACCGTTCTCCATCTTTACCAACACGAGCGGCACGAGTCACGTGCGCTCGGGCTCGCTGTCGGCGCGTGTGCCTACGGGGACATACGCCATCACGAATGCCGGCACTCCGTACACGCTGGAGGTCGAGGGCAAAGCAGCTTCCCAGAACATCCACGTCGGGGTCGCTGTGCTCGCGCATGTGTACGATGCGCTGGTGACGCCTGAAGACCAACTCCTCGACGCGGCAAGCTCGGTCGCCGGCCCGGTTCACTTTGTGCCACGCTTATATCTCCGCGATCCGTTGTTCGACGCTCACATGCAGCGCGTCTTCGGCCACGCCACTCAAGAGCCGGAAGGCACCGATGAGGCGCTAGCCTGCCTGCTCAAGCATGTGCTCTGTGTGCACCGAAACACCCTCGCCGAGATGGCACGGGTGCCGGCTACACGGGCCGTGACCCGCGTAGAAGTCTACCGCCGGCTCGCCCGCTCGCTCGATCTCTTGCACGCAACGTTCCGGCAGCCGATTTCGCTGGACGATCTGGCCGCAACCGCGTGCCTGTCGAAGTACCATTACCTACGCGCCTTTGGCAAAGCATTCGGAGAAACGCCGTATGCTTACCTCACGCGGATCCGTCTAGAGACAGCCCAACGGTTGCTGTCGTCCACCACGCGAGGTATCGCCGAGATCGGGATGGAGGTAGGATATGAAGAGGCGAGCGTGTTCAGCCGAGCGTTTCGCCGGCGGGTGGGGGTATCGCCGGCAGCGTACAGAGCTGCGAGGTCGAGCTGACGGAAATCGCAATAATTGTCAACTGAGGAAGCACATCTAGGTGCGTTCTTGCGGGTGTTGATCGAACGCACACGTTGATCCCAACTCCCCATGACTTCATCCTCCCGTTCCCTGACGCCTCTTCTCGTCTTCATCCTGTGCTGGGGCAGTGCTGTGGTAGCGCTGTCGCTGACAGGGATCGTCGCGAAGAGCCCGGTGCCGCCCCCGGCATTCGCGTTTCTTTTGGCTGGGGGGTTGCTCCTGGCCGCCCGGCTCTGGCCCGCTCTCGGCGACCGGCTCAAGCAGCTTCCGCTGCGGGCGTTGGTGCTCTACCACGCCGTCCGCATCGTAGCCGGCTCGTACTTCCTGGTGCTGTACGGGCGAGGCGTGTTGCCGGCAAATTTTGCGCTGCCGGCAGGTTGGGGCGACATCGCCGTGGGGGTCTCTGCCGTGCTCGTGGCATGGTTGGCCGTACCGGCTCGCTCCAAGGGGCAACGCCGCGTGGTGTTCGGATGGAATGTGCTGGGTTTGATCGACATCATCGCGGTACTCACGAACGGAATGCGGTACGCCATCCAGCAACCTGAGCTGATCGGCCCCTTCACGCAACTCCCGCTCACGTTGCTGCCGCTCTTCATCGTCCCGCTTGTCCTCACCAGCCATGTGCTGGTGTTTCGAGCGCTTCGCACCGGATCACGCCGCTGATCGATAGGGCCGCCAGCCTGTCTTGGCCCATTCTCGGTGCTTTTCCCCAACGTCTAAATCCCAAGATCGATGAACCTGATCATTGGTGGTACAGGTGCGCTCGGACGCGCCCTCGCTCGTCGCCTTCTCGCTAAAAACCAACCGGTCCGTGTCATGACGCGGACGCCAGAAAAGCCCGAAGCCCGTGCTCTCGCCGAAGCCGGCGCAGAGATCGTAGCCGGCTCGCTGATCGACTCCGCCTCGCTCGAACGGGCCTGTGCCGGCGTCACATCGGTCACGATGGCCGCGCATTCGTTCCTGGGCCGAGGGCGCGAAGCGTCGGCTCACGTAGACCGAGACGGGGTTTTGGATCTCATCCGCATTGCCGAGGCCGAGGGCGTGCAGCGCTTCGTCTACACGTCGGTGTACGACTACGACCCGAAGATGTACCACAGCGTGCCGCTCTTCCGCATCAAGAGCGAAGTCGAGGCGGTTCTGCACCGGAGCTCCCTGCCCTACGTCATTGTCCGGCCGACGGCGTTCATGGAGCTGGCACACGAACTGATGGGGGCCGATGTCCTTAAGAAGGGCAAGGCCACCGTGTTCGGGAAAGGCACACGCCCTCGGAATTTCGTCGCCGCTGACGATGTTGCAGCCCTGATCGTTCACGCGCTTGAAGACGCCTCCCTGGCCGGCCAGACCATCGACATCGCTGGGCTAGAGAATTTATCGAGCCTCGAAGTGGTCGAGTTGTACGGGCAGGCCGCCGGCGTCAAGGCGAAGGCCTCCCACGTGCCGCTGGGTATGATGCGGTTGATGCGCAGCGTAATGAAGCGGCTGCATCCGGGCGTCGCGCAGATCATGCAGGCGAGCATCCTCGGGGATACCACGGATCAGCGCGTCGATCCTGGCGACTTCGAGGAGCGCTTCCCGATCCAGTTGACACGGTTTGAGGACTGGATCGCACGGCAGATGAAGGCCTGACCATGCGGGGTGAAGACGGCTCTACGGAGTGGCTGTTTCGGACGAACATCCTGTTGCAGAGTGGCCCGCTCTTGGGCGTGAAAGTCGAGCCTAGACTCGGCTCCACACCCTGCGCAGCAGAACGACGGCCGGAATGGGCCACTCCGTAGAGCCGTTCTCTCCTCACACGCAAGCAGCCAGACGAAACGTTTCTGCTGGATCCAGAACATCCCAGCATAGCACAACTGCAAGGAAGAATCTCATGCGTTGCCTTCTACTTCTTACTGTGGCACTCGTCGTCACGAGCACGCCGGCCTCCGCGCAGCAGACACTCGACGGCCCCGTACGCGAGCGTCTTCGGATTGAAGTCCGCGAAATGCTCGCCGCAGACAAGCGCGTGCGGGCGATGGCCAAGTATGGCACGTTTTCGCCGTGCAAGGCCGACGAGATGCTGGCTGCGCTCGACACGCTGACGATCGAGGGCTACCTAGCTGAATCCCAACGCCTGGAAGCCGAGGCAGCTGAGCGCCTGTCAGACGCTGAAAAAGCGGTCCTGCTGGAAAGACAGTGGGCAACCGACGAGGCCAATATCGCACGGCTTCGCGAGATCGTCGAGGTCCACGGATGGCCAGACTCAACGCGGATCGGGGGACAGTCGAACCCCTTCATCATCCTGATGCACACGCCCCCGGATACCCTCGACGCTATGCTGCCGGCGTTACGTGCAGAAGTCGATGCGGGCCACATGCCGGCTACGCAGTACGCGAGGGCCGTGGACAAGCAGCGGAAGATCAATGGGCAACTCCAACTCTACGGAACGGGCCCGGAATTCGACCCGGAAACGCGTTCGGTACAGCCACCGAAGATTGCGAGCATCGAGGAGACCAATGCAGCGCGTGCAGAAATCGGGCTGCCTCCGCTGGAGGAGTACCGGCTTGCTTCGGGCGATTGAACAGCTTCTCAGGCTCCCCAGGTAGCGCCGGGCAGCATCTGGCTTTTCTGGTAGACGAAGCCGCCCAGCCGGTCCTTGGCTTGCAGGAGTGGCCCGTCAAGGTCGACGAAGCGGCAGTGCTGGCCGATGAGAAACGCCGGTGCCATCGCTAGCGAAGTCCCGACCATGCACCCGATCATCAGCTCGTAGCCACGGTCTAACGCAGCCTGCATCAGGCGAAGGCCTTCCGTCAACCCACCGGTCTTGTCGAGCTTGATGTTGACGACTTGGTAGCCGCCAGCCGGCAGGTGATCCAACGACTCTGTTGTCTGACACGACTCGTCGGCGCAGAGCGGAACCGGCCCGTCGTAGCCGGCGAGTGCGTGGTCCTCGCCGCGTTTCAGCGGTTGCTCGATCAACTCGACGCCAAGCTGATGCAACGCCGGTACGTAGCGGTCGAGGTCGGCGCGGCTCCAGCCTTCGTTGGCGTCTGTGATGAGCCGGGCGTCTGGGGCTGCCTCGCGTACGGCACGGACGCGGTCGAGATCGTGCTCATCGACGCCCAGTTTGATCTTGAATAGCTCGTAGCCAGCTTTCTGGCGTGTTTTGGCCGCCATGTTAACCGGCGTGTCGATGCTGAGCGTGTAGGCCGTTGTGAGCGCCCGGGGCTCAGGAATGCCGGCCAGCTGCCAGGCCGGCGTTCCGGTGCGGAGGCTTTCGAGCTCCCACAGTGCACAGTCGAGCGCGTTCCGTGCACCGCCCGGAGGAAGCAGCGTTTGAGCCGCGTCTCGCGTGAGGCCGGCTTCCACTGTTTTTCGGACCGCTTCGATCTGGGCGATCATCGAGTCCGGCGTCTCGCCCTTGTACCGGATGCCGCAGGCCTCGCCACGCCCCGTGAGGCCATCGTCCTCGACCTCGATGACGATGACGGGAATTTCCTTGAGCGTACCTCGGCTAATCGTGAAGTGCCCATCGACGGGCCAATACTCGGGTCGGACAGTGAGGCGCATAAAATTAGATTGGCGATTTGTTAAATCGGGGATTTAACAAATCAACGCGTCGGCCAGGCGGCCGGCACCGGTGCGGAGCGGATCGATGCAGACGTAGCCGTAGCGAGATTCATACTCGGCGAGGGCAGCGTGGGCTTCAGCGTCGCTGAGTTTGGACGTGTTGAGGCTGATGCCGGCGCAGCGCACGTTCGGGCTGGTGATCCGGCTCATGCTCAGGTACAAGTCGATTGCTTCGTTGAGGGGAGGGATCGCGTAGCGTGGGAAGTTGTCGACATGGGCGCGCGTTGGGTCGTGGCACATGACGAGGAAGTCGGGTTGCGCGCCGTGGAGCAGACCGAGGGTAACCGCAGCGTACGACGGATGGTAGAACGAGCCTTGTCCCTCGACGATGTCCCAATGGTCCGGCTCGGCGGCCGGCGTCAACCACTCAGCCGCGCCGGCGATGAAATCGCCTTTGAGCGCGTCCATCGGCACGCCCCGGCCGGCAATGAGGATGCCGGTCTGGCCGGTCGCACGAAAATCAGCGGAGACGCCGCGTTCCTGGAGTGCTTTCGTGAGTGCGAGCGCCGCGTATTTTTTTCCAATCGACGTGTCGGTCCCCACCGTCAGCACGCGGTGGCCAGCCCGCGGCTCTCCATCGGCGACGGGATAGAGGTCCTGCGCGAACCGGACGTTGTGGACTTGCTGGCCAGTCCGCTCGACGGCTTCAGCGATGACGGGAAACGCTTCGAGGCGCGTGTGTAGGCCACTGACGAGGTCCAGGCCGGCCTCCAGCGCCTCCACGAGCACGTCGAGCCAATACTCCGGCACGTGCCCGCCCCGGTTCGCGACGCCGATGACCAGCGATTGGGCGCCGGCGGCCTTCGCTTCGGCAGGGCTCATATCCGGCAAGCCGGCGTCGACGGTGGCTCCAGGCAAGCGCAGCTGTGCTACGCATTGATCCGGCACCCAATCTTTCAGGCCGAGTCCGGTCTTCGCATAGTGCGCATCGGTCAGATCGCCGAGGAAAACGAGATAGGGGGTGGGGACGTGCACGTCGCTTTGTGATTTATGATTTGGGATTTATGATTTATGAATGGGCAAGGCGGTCGCGCTAGGATGGACATGTAGAGGTTCTACAGCGACAAAGAAGAGCAGTTTATCCGAGACGAGGCTCTGCGACCGGATCTAGCTTAGACCCACCGTTCCTCATAAATCATAAATCCCAATTCATAATTAGGAAAAACGAGGAGATCGTTTTTCCATAAAGGCCATGATGGCTTCGCGATGATCTTCGGAGCGGAGGCCGGCTTCGAAGTGGTCGAGTTCTTCTTCGACGGCTTGCTTGAGCCGGTCGTGCCCGGTGGCGGTGCGGAGTAGTCGCTTGGTGGCCAGCAGCGCGCCGGTAGGAAGATTGGCGAACGTTTCGCCGAGGGCCTGAGCATCGGCTTCGAGCGCGTCGTCTGTGGTAGTTTGGCTCACGAGGCCGAGGCGAACGGCTTCTTCCGTGTTGAGCATGCCGCCGGTCATGAGCAGGTGCCGGGCGCGGACATCGCCGGCAAGCCGAGGCAGGAGGTAGCTGCTGCCGAACTCGGGCACGAGGCCGAGCTTCGTAAACGGCACGCTGAACCGCGCAGAATCCGAGGCCAGGACGGCATCGCAATGCATCAGCACGGTCACGCCCCAACCGACCGCCAATCCGTGCACCGCGGCAATTAGCGGCTTTTCGAACGACAGGATGCGGTGGATCGAACCCACGACGGGCGTGTCGCGGATGGAGCCGGCCAACTGGCTGAACATCGCGAACTCCATCAGGTCGTTACCGGCGGTGAAATTCCCGCCCGACCCACGCAGCACCACGGCCCGAATGCCCTCCTCCGCCTCGGCCCGGTTCAGCGTGTCCGTAACGCCGGCATACATCTCGCTCGTGAGCGCATTTTTCTTCGCCGGCCGGTCAAAGACGACGTGGAGGACACGATTCTGTACCGTGGTGGTGAGCATGTGGTTGGATAGTTGGTTGGGACGCTCCCCCCTTCCGTTGGAAGCGGGGCTCGCTTTGGTTGGGCGGGCAACTTACCAACCACCGCCCAACTACCCAACCATCAGCTACTTTACCAACCCCGCCCGGCGGGCGTATTCGAAGACATTGCCGGCTTCCAGGATGTCGGCCACATCGCCGAGGGGGTGGAGGGGGTGGACAGTGCCGGTCGTTTTGTTCGTCAGGGTGCCGAGTTGCGTGTCGATCTCGACCTCGTCGCCGGTGCGGACGGCCTCAACCAGGCGTTCCTGCGCCTCGAACGGAATGAGAAAGCCCCCATCGACCGAGTTGCGGTAGAAAATCCGCGCATAGCTCTCCGCCACGACGGCCTCGACGCCGGCTTCGCGCAGTGCAAAGGGCGCGTGCTCCCGGGACGAGCCGCATCCAAAGTTACGCCCGGCGACGATCACGCGGTACGGACTCGAATACGCATCGGCTTCCACGAACGGCCGGTCTCCAAACGGAAGTCCTTGCTCTCCCGGCGGCACCGAACTGAGCGCATACCGCCCGTACATCCGCCGCTCCTCGGCCACCTTCATGCTGTACACGAGGTGTTCCGCTGGGATGATCTGATCCGTATCAACAGAGTCGCCCAGCACGTAGGCCAGGCCGGTGATTGTTGGTTTCATGGTTGGACTGTTGGGCGGGTTTCGCTTCGCTCAGGTGGATGAGTGGAGATGTTGAAAGGTGGATAGATGGGTGACAAGAATGAGCCGAAAGGCCGGCCGAAGGAAAATCAGCAGGATGGTCCGAAGAGCTTGTTTGTTTCAGTTTGTCTCCCACCTCTCAACCGTTCCCCCTGACTACCTCTTCGCTTCGCTCAAGTGGAAGCGTGGAGATATTGAGAGGTGGATGAGTGGGTGACAAGAATGAGCAGGAAAGCAAGCCGAAGGAGAATCAGCAGGATGGTTCGAAGAGCTAGACCGTTTCCGCTCGTCCCCACCTCTCAACCGTTCCCCCTGGCCACTCCTCCACGTTCGCGTAGCGAACCTACCCGACCAGCACTTCGCGTGGATCGGTGATGACGCCTGTCAGGGCGCTGGCGGCGGTGGTGAGGGCGCTGGCGAGGTAGACGGCGGATTGCTTAGAGCCCATGCGGCCGGGGAAATTCCGGTTCGTCGTGGAAATGACGACTTCCGAGGCGTGCGTCCGGCCGAACGTGTCGACGGGCCCGCCGAGGCAGGCGGCGCAGCTCGAATTACCGAGATGACAGCCGGCATTCTGGAAGATCTCGTAGTAGCTCTGTCCGTCGATGCCTTCGTCGTGCAGCCGGCGCTCGACATCGGTCGTGGCCGGCACGATGTAGGTCTCGATGCGCACCGTTTCGCCTTTGAAGAGCCGCGCCGCCGCAGCGAAATCCTCGATCTTGCCACCCGTGCAGCTGCCGATGTAGGCCCGGTCGAGCTTGGTGCCGGCTACTTCGCGCACGGTGGCGCGGTTGTCCGGCCGGTGCGGCTTCGCCACGACGGGTTCCAGCTGACTCACATCGTACACGTGCTCGCTGTGGAAACGAGCGTTGGCATCGGAATACAGCGGTTCGAAGGGCCGGTCGGTACGGGTGCGGACGTAGTCGAACGTCTGCTCATCGGGTGCGATGATGCCGTTTTTGCCGCCGGCTTCGATGGCCATGTTCGTGAGCGTCATGCGCTCCTCGGTCGATAGCGCGTAAACGGCCTCGCCATCGAACTCCATCGCCCGGTACGTCGCCCCGTCGATCCCAATGTCGCCGATGACGGTCAGGATGAGATCCTTCGCCATCAGATACGGAGGGAGTTCACCTTCGAAGACGAACCGCATCGTTTCGGGGACTTTCAGCCAGATCTTGCCCGTGCCCATGATGAGCGCTGCATCGGTGTTACCGACGCCGGTCGAGAAGAGGCCAAAGGCTCCGGAAGTGCATGTGTGGCTGTCCGTGCCGATGAGGATTTCGCCGGGCCGGTTGAAGCCCTCTTCGGCGAGACCCATGTGGCAGACGCCTTTGTAGCGGTCTGAGCCGACATCGTAGTAGTGCGGCAGGTCGTGCTCAGCGGCGAAGGCGCGGAGGACGTCGATGTTGCGGTTGGCGTGCCGGTCTTTGGTAAAGATGTAGTGGTCCGGCATGATGACGAGCTTGTCCGGGTCCCACACCTGGGCGTCCTGCCCAAACTCGCGCTTGAATATGTCGATCGTCGGCGGCCCGCACACATCGTGCGTCATGAGCACGTCGACATCCACCCACACGTTCTCGCCCGGGCTAACCCGTGGCCGGCCGGCGTGCCGCGCAATAATTTTTTCAGTGATCGTCATGTTGGGGGTTGGTTGGGTGGGGCGCTCACATTGTTCGCCGTGGTTGGGCAGAGTTGGATAGGAAATGTTTCCTGCCCAACCGTCAACCATCAGCCAAACGACCCGCGGACGCCTTGCATGGCGAAGTCGATGTTGTCGGAGCCGGTGCGGTGGGCGTGCATGCGGTTGAGGGCTTCCATGTAGGCGTTGGCGCTGGCCTGGATGACATCGGTGTGCCGGCCCGTGCCTCGGAAGGGCTGGCCGGCCGCGACGATGACGACGGTGGCGTCGCCGAGAGCATCTGTGCCGCCGGTGAGGCTCTGGAGGGAGTAGCTCACCAGTTGATGCGGCTCGCCGACGGCAGCGTTGATCGCCCGGCAGATCGCGTCGATCGGGCCGTCTCCGGTGGCGGAGGTGCGGTAGACGGTATCGTTGTCGTTGTCCCGCACGCCGACGTTCGCGTGTGGCACATCGCCCGTGCCCACGCGCACATCGACCTCGACCAACTCGTATGCCGGCTTCGACGGTGCTGGCCCCTGGCCTTGCACGAGATGGACCAGGTCTTCGTCGACGATCTCTTTCTTATGATCCGCTAGCGCAAGGAACGCCTGGTAGAGCGGTTGCCGGTCTTCTTCGGCCACGTCGAGCCCGAGTTTGGCGAGCCGGCTGAAAAACCCGTGCCGGCCCGAATGCCGGCCGAGCCGGATTTGCTCGCCGGCCTGCCCGACGTCTTCGGCGCGCATGATCTCGTACGTGTCGCGCCGTTTCAGGACGCCGTGCTGGTGAATGCCGGCCTCGTGGCTGAAGGCGTTGCGCCCGACGATGGCTTTGTTGGGCGGTACCGCAAACCCACAGGCGACGCTCACCATCTGGCTGGTCTGCATCAACTGGGTCGAGTCGATCCGGGTGTCGGCACCGAACCGGTCGGCGCGGACGCGCAGGGCCATCACGATCTCTTCGAGCGAGGCGTTGCCGGCCCGTTCGCCGATGCCGTTGATGGTGCATTCGAGCTGCCGCGCGCCGGCGAGCACCGCAGAGAGCGAGTTCGCCACGGCCAGGCCGAGGTCATCGTGGCAGTGGGCGGAGAAAATGATGTTGCGCCGGTCCCCGATGCAGCCGGCCGCGCGTTCGAACAGCCGGGCGTATTCGCTCGGCGTGCAGTAGCCGGTGGTGTCGGGAATGTTAATGGTCGTTGCGCCGGCCTCGACGGCGGCGGCGATCACGTCGCACAAGTAGCCGATATCCGTGCGGCCGGCGTCCTCGGCGCTGAACTCGACATCGTCTGTAAACGTCCGTGCCTGCTGAACGGCCGCCTGCGTCATCGCGAGAATCGTCTGCCGCTTCTCAGCCAGCGTCGCCCCGAACCGGGGATGCCCGAACTTGGCGTCAATGTGAATGTCGCTCGTAGCGATGAACGTGTGGATACGCGTCTGCTC
>JBCDHV010000017.1:0-16877 GCA_038749615.1 Bacteroidota bacterium | reverse complement strand
TATCTGGCCGTCAACCACCCAACCACCCAACCACCCAACCACCCAACCACCCAACCACCCAACCACCCAACCACCCAACCACCATGCGAATCCTCCTCCTGTTCTGCCTTGCCGTCTGCGCTGCGGCGCAACCTGTGCCGGATCTTCAGGGTCATCGGGGCGCGCGTGGGTTGATGCCAGAGAACACCGTGCCATCGTTTTTGGAGGCGCTGCGGTATGGGATGACGACGATGGAGCTCGATCTCGCGGTCTCGGCGGATTCGCAGTTGGTGGTGTCGCACGAGCCGTGGTTCTCCGACGTGATCTGCCGCCGGCCCGATGGGCAAGACGTTGCAGCGGCCGACACGTCTTCGATTTTCCAATTGCCATACGCCGAAGTACGCCGCTACGATTGCGGCTCGCGCCCAAATCCGCGATTCCCTGAGCAGCGCCTCATGCCGGCCCCCAAGCCTACGCTGGCAGAGGTCGTCGAGGCCGTCGACGGAGCAGCGATGGTACGCGGCGTTCCGTTGCCGTGGTACAACATCGAGACCAAGAGCCGGCCGTCCTGGGAGCCCACCCACCAACCTGATCCAGTCACGTTTGCCCAACTGGTCTACGACGAACTCCGCCGGCTCAATCTTCTGGACCGCGCCACGGTGCAATCATTCGACGTGCGTACCCTGCAAGCCATGCGCGCCATCGACCCCGAGGTCATCCTCGTCTTACTCGACGGCACCAGCGGCGACGTACAGGCCATCATCGACACCCTCGGCTTCGTGCCGGCCATCTACAGCCCGTACTTCCTCTTCGTCAATCCGGACATGATCCAGACGGCCCGTGATCTCGGCATGCGCGTCGTGCCGTGGACCGTCAACGACGAATCTGCCATGCGCACACTCCTAGACGCCGGCGTCGACGGGATTATCACGGACTACCCAGACCGGCTACGGCGGGTCGCTGGGGGGAGGTGATTGACACGTCTGCTTGTATGCACCACGTGCTTTCGGTGTGGCAGTGTGGCAAGGTGGCTGTGTTGCAGAGAAGCCCTGCCACAAGTGCCACATTCCAGGGGCTGAGGGGCTGAGAAAATTGAAGCCAACGTTCCCAGCCTTTTTCGTCCTCTAAGCCCCTCAGCCCCTTTGCTCCTGAATCAACCTTGCCACAGTGCCACTCTGCAACATCTGCCACACCCAAACTATCGACCTAAGACCCGCTCCGACTCTCCCGCGAGGGCTTCGATGACGCGGGCGATGTGGGTGTCGAGATCGACGCCGAGTTCTTCGGCTCCCTGGCGGATGTCGTCTCGGCTGACGGCAGCGGCGAAGGCCTTGTCCTTCAGCTTTTTCTTGACGGATTTCACCTTCATCCCCTGGAGGCCCGTCGGCCGGACGTAGGCGACAGCCACCGTGAACCCGGAGAGTTCATCGACGGCGAACAGGGTTTTCGCCAGCGCCGACGTGCGCGGCGTCCCGGTGTGGGGGGCGTGCCCGAGAATGGCGTCGAGCATCTCTTCGGGGTAGCCGAGCCGGCGCAGCTCCGCGACGCCCACGACGGGGTGCTCGTCCATCGTCGGATGTTTTTCGTAGTCCATGTCGTGCAGGAGGCCTGTGATGCGCCACAGCGTCTCGTCCTCGCCCATCAGCTTGGCGTAGTGGCCCATGGCGGCTTCCACGGCGTACGCGTGCCGGCGGAGGCTGTCGGATTGGGTCCACTCGTGTAGCAGGGCAAGGGCATCAGGGTACGTCATGTCGGAAGCTTGAGGGGTGGGCAGCACGTGAGTCTGAGGAAGGTACGTTTTGAGGAGCTGTTTGAGTAACTGTGGTGAAACGATGAGTCGGAAGCGCTTTTTGTGGAAAAGTCGGCCGATAGGCTAAAAAAATTAGGATATATTCGCTCTGGTATCGAAAACACTAATACGCAACCACCACATCATGCGTACTCTCTTTTGTGCGACGGCCAGCGTTGTCGCTTTGCCGGCTCTTGTTCACGCCATGCCTCAGGAAGCTGTCGTGAGCGCCGGCGACACCAGCTGGATGCTCATCTCGACCGCTCTCGTTGTTCTGATGACGCCGGCGTTGGCGTTTTTCTACGGCGGGCTCGTCCGCTCGAAGAATGCCCTCAACACGATGGTGATGAGCTTCATCTCCCTCGGCTTCGTCGGTGCGGCCTGGGCACTGGTAGGGTATTCGCTCGCGTTCGGCGAGGGGAATGCTTGGATTGGCGACTTCTCGTTCGCCTTCCTCAACGGGGTTGGATTCGAACCGGGTGCCGGCGGCAACTTCCCGGATCTACTCTTCATGGCCTTCCAGGGCACCTTCGTCATCATCACAGCGGCGCTGATCTCAGGGGCGGTCGTCGAACGGATGCACTTCGGGGCCTATTTGCTGTTCATCACAGTCTGGAGCCTCGCCGTGTACGCACCAATCGCCCACTGGGTGTGGGGCGGTGGCTGGCTGGGCGGTGGTCTTGAGGCGCTCGACTTCGCCGGCGGGACCGTCGTGCACATCAACGCGGCCGCAGCAGCAGTCGTGGCCTCGTTAGTGCTAGGGCCAAGAAAAGACTACGGCCGGCAGGCGCTTCTGCCGCATAATGTGCCGTTTGTCCTGCTGGGCTCGGGACTGCTGTGGTTCGGGTGGTTCGGCTTCAACGGGGGAAGCGCGCTGGCCGCCAACGAATCGGCGACGCTCGCGCTGACGAATACGCTGCTGGCACCGGCCGCTACGCTGGTAGTCTGGACGCTGCTCGACCTGGGCCGGTCGAAGCAAGTAACCGCTGTGGGCGTGGCGACGGCCATCGTCGTCGGTCTCGTGGCCGTGACGCCGGCCGCCGGCTTCGTCTCTCCGCTCTCTGCCATGGCGATCGGAGCCATCGCTGCGATCCCGAGCTACTACGCGATCTTGTGGCGCGCCCGCACCCGTCTCGACGATTCGCTCGACGTGTTCGCCGCGCACGGTCTGGGCGGCTTCGTCGGCGCGATGCTGACGGGGGTCTTCGCGCAAGCGGCCTGGGGTGGCGCAGACGGCTTGCTCTTCGGCAACCCGGGCCAGCTGGGCGTACAAGCCATCGGTGCCCTCGCAACCATCGTCTACAGTGCCGGCGCGACGTATCTCATCCTCCGCCTAATCGGTCTCGTTCTGCCGCTCCGGGTCGATTCACGCAGCGAAGGCGTTGGCCTGGATGTGATTCTCCACGGTGAGGAAGCCTACTCCGAAGGGGAAGGTGCCGTGCTTCTGACGGACAACGAGCTAGAAGAGTCCGTCGGCGACCGGATTGCCGTGCAGGCTTGATGGCTGTTGGTTAGGTGGTTGGGCAGGATGGCCTGAGTGTCATCCTGCCCAACCGCTCTTGACAAGAGTTTGAACGGTACATGCAAACAGGTTAATCGAATGAAACTGATCGTTGCCATCATCCGGCCGGACCGGCTGAACGCCGTGCTCAAGGCGCTGTACCAAGCCGATGTCAAGGGGCTGACAGTATCCCGCGTCCAGGGCCACGGTGGGGAGACCGAACGCGTTGAGACGTACCGCGGCACGACGGTGCAGATGACGCTTTCCGAAAAAGTGAAGATCGAAATTGGCGTCTCCGAGCCCTTCGTCGAGCCGGCCGTCGACGCCATTCTGACGGCTGCACACACAGGTGAAGTCGGGGACGGCAAGGTATTCGTGATGCCTGTCGAAAAAGTCTACCGCATCCGCACTGGCGAGCAAGACCACGCCGCCGTCACGCCGGTTGAGTAGGGCTCGCTTTGCTCGCGTGTGGAGGAGTGGTCAGGCGGAGGAGTGGAGGAGTGGGTGACAAGACGAAAGGTCTAGCTGGCCCCTAGAGAACCGCCAGGAGGGCTCGGAGAGCTAGCCCCTCCAGCTCGTCCCCCACGTTTCCACACATCCCCCTATCCACTCCTCCACGTGAGCGAAGCGAAAGAGGCGTTTAGCTGGCCGCTAGAGACTCGGCAGGAGCGCTCGGATGGCTAGCTCCTTCAGCTCGTCCCCCACGATTCCACGCATCCCCCTATCCACTTCTCCACGTGAGCGAAGCGAATCATCGTGGTAACACGTGGTTGAACATCAGGGAGAAGCCGGCTCCGTAGGCGGCGCGGATCAGGACGATGTCGAGGGCCTTGTGGTACCATCTGGGGCCGGAGCTGTCGTAGAGCAGTGCGCCGGCCGTGAAGGAGCCGAGCATGACCGTCTGGGCGGCATGCCATCCGTCCGTGAGGCCGACGAGGACGGTCGTCGAGCCGATGAAGGCTGGACCTTGGGCCGGATCGCCGTTTTTGTACTTATTGTCGTGCGAAAGGCGGTAATCCCAGAAATCCTGATTCGGAAGGCTCGTCAAGATCGAATCATCGTAGAGGCTCGAACTGCGGATGGTGTCCATCACCCCGTTCGCCACGCCGGCAAGAAAGAAAAAGCCCGCCGTCCGAGCCGGCCGGAGCAGATTGAAACTCGGGCCTGGGGCTTGCCCGCTTTCCAGATCTGCTAACGGCAAGAGCAAGATGCGAGTACTGTCCAGCGCGCTGTGCTCCGGCGGTCGGCAAATGAGCACGACGTCCCTCTGCGCTCCACTCGCCACGAAGTCCTCAACCGTGAGCTGGGTCCGCCGGGTCGGCAGACCAAGCTCTGTCGAGGACAGCACAGTCTCACTTGGTCTGGCGTTATGGCGTAAAGGCGGCCGGTCTGCCTCCGTGCGGACGGAAACGGGTTGGCCGAGTGCTGAGGCGTACGCTAAAAAGGCACAGACCACCGAGACGAGGAGGAGTCGCCAGGCGATGGGCATCAGGAGGGATGAGGAGAAAAACGTACCGCGATGTGCGGCTACTATGCTCCTAACACTGACTGGATATCCCGAATTCTGTAACCTGCAAAATGCTCAAATTTCCGCTCGATACATGAGAAACATGGAATCGCGCTAGCGTCTTCGCGCCAATAGCATATAGTGGATAATAACAGGACTAACCCTCGACTCTGCCCTATGACAGAGGGCAATGGGTGTGGATGACCGCCGCGGATCGGGCGATTTGCCGGCTACGATGAAGAAAACCGCTTCCAAGGCATCTTTAGGTGGACTGGCGCATAGATGCCGGTAACACTTCCCCAATGCTCCTCGTCCCAAGGAGCGCACGCCTGCCGCTCTTCACAACAGGCAATTGTCCACGAACCCTAGATGATGGATACGTCGAACAACGGGATGCGCCGGCCCCACGTGGTGGTGATCGGTGCAGGCTTTGGAGGCCTCGAAGCCGGTAAAAAGCTTCGCAAGAAAGCCGTCGATGTGACGGTCGTTGATCAGCACAACTTCCACACCTTTCAACCACTTCTCTACCAGGTCGCCACAGCCGGCTTGGAGCCAGGAGACATCGCACACGCCGTCCGCGACACCTTCGCCGGCTCTCCGAACGTCGACTTCAGGCTCGGGACAGTGACCAACGTGAACTGGGAGACGGAGACCGTCGAGCTCGCCGATGGTGGGCGTTTGCCGTACGATTATCTCGTCTTGGCTGCCGGTGCCACAACGGCCGACTATGGCGTCGAAGGCGTTCGGGAGTACGCGTACGGCATGAAAAGCCTCAGTGATGCCGTGCGCCTAAGGAACCACATTCTGCATCAGTTCGAACGGGCGAACCAGAATCCTGAACTGATCGACGAAGGCGCGTTGACGTTCGCGATTGTCGGTGGTGGCCCGACGGGCGTTGAGATCGCTGGCGCGCTCATCGAGCTGTTCGAAAACGTCTTGATGGACGACTACCCGAACCTCGATGTGACGAAGGCCAGGGTGATTCTCATCGAAGCGGCCGACGGATTGCTTCTGTCGTACGACAAATCGCTTCAGGATTACACGGCCAAGACCCTCCGGAAGCGCGGCGTCGACGTTCGCCTCAATACACAGGTGACATCCGTCAACGAAGACCGAGTCGTCCTGGGTTCGGGTGAGTCGATTCAGTCGAAGACCCTGATCTGGGCAGCGGGCATCAAGGTGACACCGCTCGCAGCGCGCCTCGGGGTCGAGCAGAGGAGTGGCGGGCGAGTCGAGGTCAACCCGGATCTCAGCCTGAGTGGCCGGCCCAACGCGTTCGTCGTGGGCGACATGGTGGCCAGCTCCGACGACGATGAACATCTCCACCCGCAAGTGGCCCAGTTGGCCATCCAGGGGGGGCGGCACGCTTCCAAACAGATTCTCCGCGACCTCAACGGCCAGCCCCGCGAGGACTTCCGCTACAAAGACCTTGGGCAGATGGCAACCATTGGCCGCAACGCCGGCGTGCTGCAACTGCCGAACGGGTTCAAGCTGAAAGGCTGGATCGCGTGGATGGGCTGGCTGGTGGTTCACCTCGTCAAGCTCGTGGGCTTCCAGAACCGCTTCAGCGTCTTGATGAACTGGGTGTGGAACTACTTCACCTACGACCGTGCCGCCCGCCTCATCTTCGCCGGCAGCGTGCCCTTCAGCCGCCGCCAAGCCGAGGAACAACCCGTCAACGTCGACGAAGCCGCCCGAGAGCTGGCACCGCTTGTCTGACAGTGTGTCTCGCTGTGCGCGAGTGGAGGCGTGGTCACGAAAGAGGGTGGAGGAGTTCACTTCGCTCATCTGGAGACGTGGAACGGGGGATAGGTTGAGATGTGGGTGACAAAATGAGCGGTCTAGCCGGCGGACAGAAAAGCGGCAGTCTGCCACGAAGAGCCAGTACATTCCGCTCGTCCCCCACTCTTCAACCCATCCCCCTGACCACGCCTCCACTCATCCGCCTGACCACGCCTCAACCTGAGCGAAGCGAAACGTGAGCGAAGCGAACCCTCTGTGGTACGACTTGTCTGAGGCGCTGGCGGGCGACGAGCCGGCGGACCTGAAGACGGTGCGGACGTGGTCGCTGGTCTTGTCGTCACGGGGGATCAACCATCGTATTCGCGGAGCCACGCTGCTCGTGCTCGCGGAAGAAGCGGAGCAAGCACGAACGGAAATCCTACGCTACGAGGACGAGAACGAGGACTGGACGCCGGACCTGTTTTCGACGCCAGACATCCCGCTCAAGACCGACGTGCTGACGCCCATCGTCTGCCTCGTGTTGGCCGGCTTTCACCTGGCCGTACAGGCCGGCTGGATTCTGCCGACGCGCGTCTGGATCGACATGGGGGCCGTGGCGGCAGGCCGGATGCTGGACGGGGAACTGTGGCGCATGGTGACGGCGCTCACGTTGCACAGCGACGGCCAGCACATCATCAGCAACGTCGTGCTCGGTGGCCTGTTTGTGTCGTGGTTGAGCCGCGAGGTAGGCGCTGGATACGCGTGGGCTCTGACGGTGGGAAGTGGTGCGCTCGGTAACCTCGTGAACGCCTTTTTTCAAGCCCCGTGGCACCGCGCCATCGGGGCTAGCACGGCGGTATTTGCGGCCATTGGTGTGCTGACGGCCTTGCAAGTTGCGCCCCGGCAAGGCGAATCGCTCATGCGCCGGCTCGTGCCCATCGGTGCAGGTTTGGTACTTCTCGGATTCTTTGGAGCCGGCGACGAGAACACGGATGTCGGTGCGCACATCTTTGGCTTCTTCGTAGGCTTTGCCGTCGGCGTCTGGGCCGGCCGGTATCGCAAAGAACACGGCCTCCCTGGTCCCGAACGCCAACGCCAACTCGGCGGACTCGCCATCGGCCTAGTCGCCATCGCGTGGCTGATGGCCAGCGCGGGACGGTGGATGGGTTGAAGAGTGGTCAAGAAGAAGAGCGGAGGAGTGGAGAACGAGATCGAGAGCCGGCTGTCCGAGATGCACTGTCGATTCTCCAGCGTTGAACCGGCGACTTCGTAGGTCCATTGACCCATCCACGCCTCCACCTGACTACTCTTCCACTCGAACGAAGCGAAGGTTTCCTTCGCTTCGTATGTTCCTCCCTCCACCTGACGGCTCCTCTATCCGTTTCCGTCTATGCTGCGAACCACGGCGCAAGTTATTCGCCACCGGATCCTCCAAGCGTACCCACCTGGCCGTAGCCACGGCCCCGAGGCACTCGCGTCGCGCGATGTCCCGGCGCTCGTTGCCCATTTTCTCAAGCGAGTGCTCGCCGGCCGGGTGGCGCGTATTCACGTGCGCTCGCAACCCGAGTGGTTTGATTTCGACGCCCCCGCCGTCCAAGAGGCCGAGGCCCATTTCCGGGATGCTCTCGCGCAAACGGTGCGTTTCCCAGTCAACGCCTGGGAGCGGACGCTAGAGCAAGCAGTTCATCTCGTGCTGCTTCATCTCGTGCAGCCGGTTCACACGCTCACGTCTTTCGTGTATGGCCAGCAAGACCGGAGCCTGTCGGTGAGCACCGTCCAGGACCGCATCGCGTACTTCTCTGCGTATCCCTACCTGAACCGCAGTCTCGAAACTCAGCTCAGCGCCCATGACGCCCCCGACGTCGACCGCGACACCTTTGAGCAGTGGCTAACGGCCGCAGATGAGGCGGAGACGGCTGAGTACGCCTCATCGGACTGGGTCGACCTGCTCGCGCCCTTGTTCGAGATTGTGCGCTTTCCGAACAGCCGCCGGCTACGCGGGGTGCCCGCTCGCCTGCTGCGCTCGTTTTTCGACCAGAAGCGCCGGTTGGACATTTCGCAGAAGCTCGAATTCGAGGAAGAGCTTCGCGAGCTTCGGTTCGTCAACGAGGGCGACCTGCTGAGATTGCTCGACACCCCCCTCGAAGCGCCGGCACCTGAGCCTATACCACCTGCCGATGAGCCCGAGCCGGCTCCTGAGCCCGAACTGACACCTCTCGTCGCTGCAGAGCCGGAAGAAGACGACGAATCGCCAGAAGGCCCTGTGCCACTGTGGAAGCAATTTCAGCAGGAAGTGCGCGGCCAGCAGCCGGCTACGGAGGCCGATGCTGTCGAGGAGCCCGTCGAGGAAGAGGAGCCCGTCGAGGAAGAGGAGCCCGTCGAGGAAGAGGACCTCGTCGAGGCAGAGGGCCGTGTCGAGACAGAGGACCTCATCGAGGACGTGACAGCGGAATCTGTCGCCGATGTAGAGCCTGAGCTTGAAGAAGGAGAGGCGTCCGGTGAGGATGAAGAGGCTGTGTTGCACGACGAACTCGCTGAGCAAGACGAGCTCGACCCGCCGAGTGAGCCCGAACCAGAAGCCGTTGAGGGCGCAGAGCCTGCCGAAGACGTTGCCCCCGAGGCGCTGTCTGAGGAACTGGCCGGCGAAGAATCGGCGACCGCCGAGGCCATCGAAGAGGTGGGCCTGAGCGATGAAGAGCCGGCTAGCGAAGAGCTAACCGATGAAGCCCCAGCCGGCGAAGAGCTAGCTGCTGCCGAGGACGTTACCGCCGCTCCGTCTCCCAGCTTCCAAGACCCGGAGGCCTTGATCGATGCGCCGCTCGAAGCGCCCATCACGGTTCGCTTTGACGACGACGATGATGAGCCAGAGCCCGAGGCGTTCGCGCCAGAGCTCACCGAAGAAGCCGAATCCGTAGCCGACACCGAAGACGACGAGCTAGAGCCTGAAGCGGTTCTGCCTCCGAATGAAGAGCCGGCCGAAGGTCTGCCTGAAGAGGACGAAGCGCCTGACGAGGGCCTCCACGAAGCCAACGTCCATTCTGAGGCCGATCCTGAAGACGTCGATCCTGGAGACCTCGAAGCCGAAGACAGCGAGGCTGAAGACCTCACAGCCGAAGACCGGGAAGCCGAAGCCGGTGAAGCCGAAGACCGTGAAGCCGCAGACCTCGTCCTTGAGGACGTACCTGGCGAGGAAGCAGTCCTAGAGGCGTCTGTTCTCGACGCGTCTGATGGCGAGGACGCACCTGAAGAAGCGGCCGCCGGCACTGAGGCTGTCGATTCGGAAGACGGTCCGCCTTTGGCTGAGGAAGAAGACGAAGCACTAGCCGAACCCTATGCCGGCGACACCTACGCGGCCAGCGCAGCCGAAGAGGAGCTTTCGGAGGAAATCGACGAATACGACCCGCAATACGACGCCTATCTCAATGACGAGCCGGAACTCGTAATCCGTGGCGTGGACGATCTGGACCCGGCCGAGTCTACGGAGGACGAGCCGGCCGACGAACCGGGCGAAGAGCCATCGTCCGGGCTCGACTTCTCAGAAGACGATCCCGACGGTTACGATCCCGATGAAACGGACGGTCCAGAGTCGGCCACATCGCCTCGTGGCCGTTTCCCGCTTCCCAGCGACCGCCGGCGTAAAGACCGCCCGCGCATCATCCCGTTGTTCAAGGACTCGCCGGCGAAACTACCTGGCAGCCTCAATCCCAACCCGGCTGTCCCAGATCCGGCAACGGCCCGCCAAGACGAGGAGCCGGCTGAGGAATCAGTGCCGCTCTGGATGCGCTTCAGGGAGCAGGTCAGAGGGGGAGACGCTGACACCGGTGAAGCGGTCAATGCCGAGGTTGAGGCGCTCGAACGCTACGTGCTCGGCCGAGGCGATGCTGGGCAGCGAGCGTGGTTCGTCCGGCACCTGTTCAAGGGCTCCTACGCGGCCTACGAAGACGTCCTGCGTAAGCTCGCCGCTTCCGATTCCTGGCGTGAGGCCCAGCAGGTGATCACAACCGATGTCTTCCGGGCCAACGCGGTCAACATTTACAGCAAGCCGGCGGTCGCGTTCACGAACGCCGTCGAGCAGCAGCGCTTTTCCTAAATCCACCACCCAACATGCACTTTCCTGATCTCGATGCCCGCCGGGAGAAACTACACGAAGGCGGAGGGCCGGCCCGCATCGAGCGGCAGCATGCAAAGGGGAAGCTGACGGCACGGGAGCGCCTCGACTTGCTCCTCGATCCTGGTTCGTTCGAGGAGTTGGGCGGCTTCGTGCGGCACCGGAGTCACGACTTCGGGCTCGAAAAAAACCGGCCCTACGGCGATGGCGTCGTGACGGGCTACGGAACGGTCAACGGCCGGCTCGTCTACGTCTTCAGCCAGGACTTTACCGTGTTCGGGGGCTCGCTCTCGGAGGCGCATGCCGAGAAGATCGTCAAGGTGATGAAGCTGGCGATGGACAACGGTGCGCCGGTCATCGGGCTGAACGATTCGGGCGGCGCGCGCATCCAGGAAGGCGTCGCCTCGCTGGGGGGCTACGCGGACATCTTCCTGCTGAACACGCTCGCCTCAGGCGTTGTGCCCCAGATTTCGGCCGTGCTCGGGCCGTGTGCCGGCGGGGCCGTGTACAGCCCGGCCATTACCGACTTCGTGTTCATGGTCCGCAACACGAGCTACATGTTCGTGACTGGCCCGAACGTCGTGAAAACGGTGACGAACGAAGAAGTCACCCAGGAAGAACTCGGCGGGGCCGACACACACGCCTCGAAATCAGGGGTCGCGCATCTCGCTTGTGCCAACGAGGCCGACTGCCTGCTCCGCATCCGCGACTTGCTCTCGTACCTGCCACAGAACTGCGAAGAACCCCCTCCGCTCAAGCCGACCGACGACCCGGCAGACCGCGCCGACGAAGCCCTCGACACCATCGTCCCGGACAACCCGAACAAGCCGTACGACATCCATGATGTCATCGCGCACGTCGTGGACGATGGGGCCTTTTTCGAGATCCATCCGGATTATGCCGGCAACATCGTCGTGGGATTTGCGCGCCTCGGCGGCCGGCCGGTAGGCATCGTGGCGAACCAGCCGGCGGTGTTAGCCGGCGTGCTCGACATCGATGCTTCGGTCAAGGGTGCGCGTTTTGTTCGATTTTGCGATGCCTTCAATGTGCCGCTCGTTGTTTTCGAGGACGTTCCGGGCTTTTTGCCTGGCACGGATCAGGAGTGGCGCGGTATTATCCGGCATGGCGCAAAGCTGCTGTATGCGTTCTGTGAGGCCACCGTCCCGAAAATGACGGTGATTACAAGGAAAGCATACGGTGGGGCATACGACGTGATGAACTCGAAACACATCCGAGGCGACCTCAACTTCGCCTGGCCGATGGCTGAAATCGCAGTCATGGGCCCGAAGGGGGCCGTCGAGATCATCTACCGTCGGCAAATAGCGGAGGCGGAGGATCCAGAGGCCGTGGAAGCACGGTTTATCGAGGAGTACCGGAGCAAGTTCGCGAATCCCTATGTGGCTGCAGAACGCGGCTACATCGACGATGTGATCAAGCCGCACGAAACTCGTGCACGGTTGATCCGTGGACTGGAAATGCTCAAAAACAAAGCGGTCACCAACCCGCGCAAGAAACACGGTAATCTCCCGTTATAAGTCTGGCTCTCTCCGAGCGCATCCCGTTCCGGCACGATTGATGCCTGAACCTGACGTCCACCACCGTTACAGACCCTACAGACTGCGTCCGAGCACTGTCCTCTGATTGCGGCGTTGCCGCAGTCTCTCCAACCTCCTAGCACCATGTTGCTCTCGCTACGCCTCCACCTCCGAGTTGCGTTGTTGATGTTCCTGATGCCGGCCTTCGTGTGGGCCCAGGATGCTGCACCAGACTCGGTGGATGCCTCGCCGGCTGACGCCTACACGCCCCCAGAGAACGCCCGGCTCCTCGAACGCCTCGCCGACCTCTACCGGCAACACGCCGGCATCCTAGACGCCCGTGCCGCCGGCGATCTCAACGCCTACGAACGCGGCCTCGACCAGGCCATCCTCGACCTGCGGTATTTCATCGACCGCACGCCCGAAGGCGATGCCATCGAACTCGACTACGAGCCGGAGGTCCGGTCGCTCTACCGCACGATCGTCTCGGAGTACGAGTTTTATTACGGTGACTCCGACACGCTGGGCGTCGAGCGAGGCGACATCTTCGCCTTCCGCGATGAGATGTTCGCAGCGATGAACGCTGACTTGATCCAACTCGAAGATGTCGAGATGCCGGACGTTGCGCCGCTCCGCACGACGATCCCGATGCCGGTCAACAAGCGCGTTCGGCAGAGCATCTCGTATCTGCGGCGGACTCAGGATCGCAAGCTCTCCGCATGGCGGCAGCGGGCCCACACCTACTTCCCGATGATCGAGCAGGTCTTGCGCGAAGAGGGCATGCCCGACGAGCTGAAGTACCTCGCCATGATCGAGAGCGGGCTCAACCCGAAAGCCAAGAGCTGGGCGCGGGCCGGCGGCATGTGGCAGTTCATCGTGCCGACCGGGCGTGCGTATGGCCTCGAGGTCAACGCGTACGTCGATGAGCGCATGGACCCGGAGAAAGCCACGCGGGCTGCTGCACGCCACGTGAAGGATCTCTACGCGATGTTTAACCAGGATTGGCACCTCGCACTGGCCGGCTACAACTGCAGCCCGGCTCGGGTGAGGCGGGCCGTCCGGCGGGCACAGGCCAAGCTGGGCAACAGCCGACGGGCGACGTTCTGGGACGCCTACCCGTATCTGCCGCGCGAGACCCGGAACTACGTGCCGGGCTTCATCGCGGCAGCCATCGTCTCCTCGAATCCCGCCGAGTTCGGGCTCGACCCGATCACGCCGGGTGCTGCCTACGAGTTCGACCGCGTCCCGGTCCAGCACATGCTCGACCTGAAGACCATCGCCGAACTGACGGGCACGAGCGAGGATGTCATTCGCGCCCTGAACCCAGAAATTCGCCTCGACATCGTCCCGCCGACGGAAGGCCCGTACATGCTGCGTGTCCCGCTGGGAAGCGCCGTGCAGTTCTCCGGCGGCTACGAAGCGCTCACGCCTGAGCAGAAGCGCGAGGATCTTGTCCACACCGTCGCTTCGGGCGAGTCGATTCGGCAGGTTGCGCGCCGGTACGGCGTGTCCTTGACGGCGCTCAAGCGGGCAAACGGACTCCGCAGTAACCGCCTCGACCGTGGCCAGCGCCTCTCGATTCCCGTGCGGCCCTTCGACAGTAAGCCGGGCCGTGAAATCGCCGAGGCCGGCGCGGGCAGTATCCGCTACGGTGCGTTGCGGGTTTACCCGATTGCCATCGACATGCCTGAAACGGGGCCGGCGACGGCCGTCCGTACCGTGGCTTCGGCAACGGACGTGCAGATTGCAAGCGCCGAGTCGACGCCGGCACGCTCCACGAGCAGCGCGCCGGCACGGACTCACCGAGTGCGCCGCGGCGAGACACTCTCGGGCATTGCGAGCCGGTATCGTGTCTCGGTATCTCAGCTGAAGAGCTGGAATAATCTCCGCAGCAGCCGGATCCGCTCGGGCCAGCGCCTGAAGCTCTATGGTGGCAGCGCGCCGACGGCCAGTTCGAGCTCGAACAGTAAGCAGATCACTCACGTCGTGCGCCGCGGCGATACGCTCGGCAAGATTGGCCGCAAGTATGGCGTCAGCGTCGCGAACCTGAAGAAATGGAACGGCCTGCGCGGCACTACCATTCGCCGGGGCCAGCGGCTGAAGATCTACGCTTCCGGTGGTTCGTCTTCGGCGACCTCAACCCGCACGCACCGCGTCCGCCGCGGGGAAACGCTGGGTGCCATCGCGAAGCGGTACGGCGTCCGCGTCTCGGACGTGAAGCGCTGGAACGGCCTGAAATCGAGCCGCATCTACGCCGGCCAACGGTTGACGATTCGGAAGTAAAGCTCTCGTTCTGTTGAATGGTAAAGGGCCGCGGTCTCGGGTGAGGCTGCGGCCCTTTTTGTTGACTCGCTCGCGAAGGGCCAGCAGGTCGCTTCGCGTGGTGGGTTTAGAGGGGAAGGGATAAGGGTGAAGGGTGAAGGGTGAAGGGATAAGGATGGAAGGTGAAGGGAAAGCTGGCGGCGAGATTGGAGAGGCAGAGGCGGGCTACACGGTGCGAAGCTTCACCGCGAAGCGGTCTTCACCCTGAGCGCCGCAGCGAACCTCGCGCATGCGATCTCCTACGCTGCCCGCGAACGGGTCGTCACCCCGAGGGCCAGAAATGGTCATCCGCGAAGGCGGCCTAAGGCGATAACCCCGAGTGAGTCAAAAAGAAGGGCAGTGACCCTTACTCCGGCTTCCCGGCCTTCCCGTTCAGCACATTCTCCGCCGCGGCGCGCACGTTCCGGACGAAGCCTTCGAATTTGGTGCGCTTGACGGGGTTCTTGCGGAAGTGCCGGCGGAAGGCTTCGAGGTCGAGTTCGACCCACTCGCGGAGGTCGGTGTCGGGGAGGCCGGGGCGGGGGAGAAAGCGATTTTCCTTGGTGGGGCGCTTGAAGCCGTTCCAGGGGCAGACATCCTGGCAGATGTCACAGCCGAAGATCCAGTTTTGGAGATCGGGCTGGATAGAAGCCGGAATGTGCTCGCTGCGGTTCTCGATGGTGAGGTACGAGATGCAGCGGTTGGCATCGACGGCGTACGGCTCGTAGATCGCGTCTGTGGGGCATGCGTCGACGCAGCGTGTGCAGGCACCGCAATAGTCGGGGATCGGGCCGTCGGGCGGGAGGTCGAGGTCCAGGATGAGCTCGCCGATGAAGAAATACGAGCCGATCTTTGGATTCAGCAAGTTCGAGTGCTTGCCCTGCCACCCGATGCCGGCTCGCTTCGCCCATGCCTTGTCCATCACCGGAGCCGAGTCGACGAAGGCCCGTCCGTTCACTTCGCCCACGGTTTCCTGGATGAAGTGCAGGAGCGCGTAGAGCTTTTCCTTGAGCACATCGTGGTAATCGTCGCCCCACGCGTACCGGCTGATCAGCCCCGTCGTGGGCGAGGGGTCGTGCTCGACGGGGTGGTAGTAGTTGTGCAGGACCGAGATGACGCTCTTGGCATCATCGACGAGAAGCCGGGGATCGACGCGCTTGTCGAAGTTGCGGGCCATCCAGTCCATCGTTCCGTGCCGGCCTTGATTGAGCCAGGCCTCTAGCCGCCGGGCCTCCTCGTCCAACATGCCGGCCTCAGCGATGCCACATGCATCAAAGCCGAGACGAGACGCCTCGGCTTTGATCTGCTTAGCAAGCTGGGTCCGATGGAGCGGCATGGCTGGACGGTTGGTGGCAACCCTGTACGGCGTTGCATGCAGCGCCGCTACGGTGGTTCCGATTCACCAACCGTGCATCAGTCACGGCTCTGTATCATCCGCTAAACCGAAGCAACCAGGCATCCGACGGGGTGTCGGGCGGAAGCTGGTTGCGGCGGGCGCGTTGGGCCTGGCGGCGGGTGTCGTACTGGCCGACCGTGACGCGGTAGTACGTGGTCCCGCCCACGACGGCCGGCACGATGTAGCTCTCGTAGCCGGCGCTCAGATAGCGGGATTGCTCACGCTCGGCGTCGGCACGGACGGGCTTTGAGGTGAGGACCCAGGCATAGCCGCGCGTGGGTGGCTCGGCTGGCGCAGTGGCCTCGGATGGGGCCGGCCGGCGCTCGGGCTCGGTCATCTCCTCGGCCGTATCTGCCATCGTCTCTTCGGCTTCAGCGACGGGGTCTGGAGCAGGCATGTCCGGTGCCTCATCCATGACGGGGTCGTCCGCATCGGGAAGCTCAGGCTCAGGGGTCGAAACGGGCGAAGGGACCGGGGCTGGCGCCGAGCTGGTTTCCACGCCGGGCTCAGGGGCCGGCTCGACGGTAGCTGGTGCAGGCCGGCTCGGGCCTTGCGCGATGGGTGTGCCGGTCACGTTCTCGATACTGCGCGTGGCGTTCCGGGCGAGCGTGATGGCTTCTTTCGCTTGAGCCAGGGCGAGTTCGGCCTGGGCAACTGCCAGTTCAGCTTGCGAGATCGCGAGGGAGGCTTCCGCTTTGGCTTCGGCGAGGTCGAGCTGGTCGACAGGCCGGCGCGGGGTGGTGCGTTCCGGGCGCGGAGCCGGCGTCTCGGCCGTGGATAGCTCGATCTGCCCTGGCGTGTTCTCTTCCGGGGCAACGAAGGGGATGTCGCCTTGCTCGACGAACACGCGATATTCCTTGACATCCGACCCGCTGGCGTTCTCGGCCGTCACCTGGATCGTGTGCTCACCTGGCCGAGTGAAGCGGAACGAAATCGGGTTACCGATGAGCCGTGGGCCATCGGAGAACGTCCAGGCGAAGAGGACGGGCATCGAGGCATCATCGTTGACCTCGGCGCGGAAGGTCGCGGCATCGTCCGT
>JBCDHV010000016.1:0-17090 GCA_038749615.1 Bacteroidota bacterium | reverse complement strand
TTTTCAACTCGGCTCTTCACCGAGTTCGACAACGGCGACACGTTCAGCCAGGAAGAGTTTGGCGGCGTCGAGTACGAGATCGTCTCGCCGTGGCGGCTCGGGGGCGGGATTGCCTTCGCCAACCGGGGCCTGCTGATCAGCGCGGATGCTGAACTCGTCGATTGGTCTCAGCTCGAACTGCGCCCGAGTGGCGACTTGAGTGAGAACTTCTTCGACGCCAACAACCGGGAGATCCGCCGTGGCTTCGACCAAGTCGTCAATACCCGTTTGGGAGCCGAATACGACTTCGGCGCGGTTGCGCTGCGTGGCGGCTATGCCTACCAACCCGACCCCGCCAGCACGGACGAACTCGACCGCAGCCGGCAGTTCGTGAGCGCCGGCCTCGGCTTCAACGCTGGCGACCAGCTCCAGATCAACGTCGGCTGGATGCGCGAGACCTTTGATGACCGTTACCAACCCTACACGGAAGTCATTGATGCGCCGATTGTCACGGAGGAAGTCACGCGGGACCGCCTCTCCGTCGGCGTGCGGGTTCGTTTGTAGGCTTGTGGTTTGTGGGTTAGGGCCATGTTTCGAATGACCGACTGAGTGCGGCGTTATTCGGGCTAGCTTTCTCCACCCCACGAACCATCACCCAGGCATGCGAAGCATCGCTGTCTTTGCCGTCTTGCTCGTCCTTACCGCCGGCTGCGACGGGGACCCCGATGTGCTGACGTATGACGTGTTGCTGCCAGCAGACACGCTGCGCGCACCAACCCCCGTCGAAGGTGATGGATTCGGTTCATCGATTGCCCAGGCCGGCGATGTGCTCGTTGTAGGCGCTCGGGGGCGCTCGCAGGGAGCTGGCGGAGCCGATGTCTTCGTGCGTGAGGGCGGACAGTGGCGGTTCGAGACGGCGTTGACCCCGACCGACGGCCGGCCCCAGGAATTCGGCCGCACCGTGGCAACGGATGGCGAGCGGATCGTGGTCGGTGCGCCATTTCGGGACAACTTGGCCGGCGCAGCCTACGTGTTTGGCCGCACGGCTTCCGGGTGGGCATTGGAGGCCGAGTTGGTGCTACGGGAGCGGTTCAGCCGAACCTTCTTCGGATGGGCCGTGGCCGTGGACAATGGCGTGGCGCTCATCGGCGCGCCCAACGATTTCGATCAGCCGTCTTCGCCCGGGGCAGCTTATGTCTTTGAAGCCGGCAACGAGGGATGGGCTCAAACGGATTCGCTCACGGCTTCGGATAGCCGGTTTCGGGACGCCTTCGGGATTGCGGTGGACATCGATGCAGGCCGGATCGCGGTTGGGGCAACGACCAGCAGCAGCGGGAACCGGTCGGCCTACGTGTTCGACAGAGACGGGGTCGACTGGCGGCAGACGGCACGGCTGAGCGGTGGGCAAACGGAGCCGTTCGGCGCGTCGGTTTCCCTGTCTGGAGACCTCTTGGCCGTCGGAGCGCCGGGAAACACGCCGGAGGGCGGCGTGGCGTACGTGTTTCGAGCGTCAGGATCGGATTGGGAGGAAGAAGACCGGCTCGCTGCTCTCGACGAACAGCTGTTCCGGCAGTTCGGGACGAGTGTCAGCGTGAGCGGGACCCGCATTCTGGTGGGCGCACCGGACAATGAGCAGGGCCGCGGACCCGGCCGTGGCGTGGGCTATCTCTTCGAACGATCGGGCGGCGACTGGAATCCGCTGTCCCGGCTGGAATTGCCTGCTGACCGGGAGACAGATTTGCTAGGCCAGTCGGTGGTGCTAGACGGCGTCCGTCCGATCCTCGCGGCTCCGGTCTCGGACGTTGGAGAGGGGCGAGTCTACACGTTTGGGGAGTGAGCTCCTATCTCCGGTGAGACCTTCACGGCAACGTCTCACCGGAGATAGATTCCCCGCTGGCTCTACTGCGGCGCGTCCAGGACGGCTCGGAAGCCTTGGCCTTCGTTGGCATAGCTGGCTTCGTAGGCCCCATACGTGCGGTCGGCAACTTCGGAGAGCGCTAGAAGGCCTTCGGTGCCACCACGGTAGCCACTACCCAGGGCTCGCGGGCCGGGCCAATCGGGATTGGCGAAGCCGTAGGGATAGCCGAGCTCATCCACGTAGCTCTGCCCGGGTGTGCCTCGGTAGGCTCGCCCTTCTTTCGTGCCGATCGAGACCGTTCGTTCCCAGAGTCCACCTCGTAAGTCGACGGCTCCCCAGACGGACTGCCGGCTCGACGCGTCGACGCGGTCGGGGAGGGCACCATCGGCGTAGTAGGCTGAATCAGCAGGCGTGCCGGCGGCGGCCTTTTCGTACTCGAACTCAGTCATCGGGCGCAACCCGGCCCAGGACGCCCATCCAATGCCGTCGCCCCATCCCATGAAGTTGGCGGCCTTGGCTGGTTGGGCAGCGGTACAGCCGGCGTCACCACACGTGATGGTGCCGCCTTTTTCAGCGTAGGTCGAGTAGGTGGTCACGTTGCGTGCGGCGCGTCCGCGAGGGGGCAAAAGGGAGAGGTAAGCCGCGTACTGCCCCTGGGTAATGGGGTATTTCATTACGTAAAACGGCGTGGTGCCTTTCGGAAAGGCCGCAGGGATCGGGCCGGCTTGGTCACCTCCAACGTACGCTTCGCCCTCCGGCACATCGTAGTACAACCCACCTGCTTCGCCGACGGCTAGCTCGTCTTCAGAGGTCACGCGGAACGCTCCGCCGGCTTCGGCTCGGAAGACGTTGGGCTGGTCGGCATCGACGCCGAGGTCGAAGGCCCCGCCGGCCACGTGCACAAGCTCGACGCCCATCAGCTGAAACGGAACGCCGGACTCCGGGACATCGAAGTAGCTGGCCCCGTACGTCCAGACTGCCTGTACGGAGAACCGAACATCTCCTTCGCCTTCGGTAGCGCGGTGCACGAGGAGTCCGTTGGCGTGCCCAGCCGGCAGCACCGACGGCGTGGCGTCGGCCTCGGAGCTTCCAGCCGCCGTATGGCCCTCGGCCGTGAACCGGATGTCCCCCCAAGTGCCTGGAGCCCGCTCGAACTTGCCGAAGACCCACGCTGCGTCCCACCGCGTTCCATCCCGCCAACTGTCCTCCCACGAGACATCAAACGTCAGGGGAATCGTCTTCGCTACGGTGTCCCGTGCCGCAAAATCGGCTCGGACATTTTCGATGGAGAGGGTTTGAGCCAGCGCAGCCGGCACGAGCAGCAGCCATGCGGCCACGGCAGAAAGGACGAGCTTCATAGCGAGAGTTGGTGGGTGAACGACGCCCGTAGATAACCGCCCCTTCCCAGAAAAGCTGTCACGAATCGGTAAGCGGCGGCGGACCAGCGGTGGACCGAGCCGGAGCACAGTTACTCGAACAGCCGCACGCTATATACCGTGAACGTGGCCGCCTGTGCGCCGAACCCCCGCGTGAGGAGTTGGAGTGCCGTCACGTTCGCCGGCCAGCCGGCGACGGGCGCGCGCATCTCGAACTTGCTGAACGGGAGCCGAAGGGTTTGCCGGCCTTCGGTGGACTCTACCGTGACGGCAGGCCGGTCCGTGCGGCCCGTGTTGCTGCTGGTGAACTGGAGGGCAACGCGGCCGGCCTCGACGTGCAAGTCGATTTCGAGGCCTGTGTAGGCCGATAGATCAGCGGATTCGTCGGGCGAGCCGAACTCGAGCTCGATACCGGCACCAGTGTAGCCCTCACCAGTCTGCGCGTCGACGTGCAACGCGCCCTCCTTGAGTGCGAGGTCGGCTGTGGAGCCTGTGCCGTAGCTGAACTGGGTCCAGGCCGCGCCGGTTGGGGTGCTCAGGCCGGCGTCGAAGTCGGAGAGTTGAGCCGTGCGGATCGGGCGCGACGGGATGATGGGGTAGCGGTAAGGGCGTCCCGCTTCATAAGCCACGTTCAAGCGCTTCCGAGTCGCCGCCCGTGTGGGAAGGCCCACGTTGACATACGCACGGGCAAGTACAGGGGCCGATTCATCTGTTGAATCGGCGAGTTGAACAACGCGACGGCCCTCCTCGTCTAGGGTTAACAGGCGGGTGCCGGCTAGAGCTTGATCGAGCGCGCGGAGGACAGCCGTAGGTTGCTCGCTGGTGAGCGAGTCGAAGTACACGCCTGCGGGCGTTCCTCCAAGATCGACTGCGGCCTGCCGCATGGCCTGGCGGGAGAGGGGCGTGGCGTTCTGGCCGGCGTGCCGTTTCAGCAGAATCCGGTACCAATCTCGAAAGTTGGCCTGTTGGTCAGACCCGTCGAGCAAGGCCACATCGAGTCCAAGCCCAATCACCATGCCCTCGACGTATCCTCGCCGGCCGGTCAACGGCTCGTCTGGGCTGTAGGAAGCATACGTCCGGATATCTTCGGTCAGGCTTTCGGCAAGCTGAGCGGCAGTGAGGAGGCCCGCCTCATGGGCGATGCGATAGCCGAGGTAATTCGTGAACCCCTCCCGGATCCACGGCCGTAGCCGGTCATCGTCAGGGCCCATCACGCTCGCATCGATCTGAACGAACGGAGCCGGCATCCAGGCGTGGAGGTATTCGTGCGCGATGGTGCCCCAGAAGCTGGTGCTGCTTGGCTGGTTGCCGTGCTGGAGCACCAGAAACGAGGTCACGCCATCGACCGTCTCCGAATTTCCCGGAGCGTACGTCGGTTTGCCTTCGAGCAGGTCGATCCCAACGAAGATCGCGTCAGGGTTCTGCTGGCCGGCCATGTAAGCATCCGTGGCGCGCACGAGCTGCTCAAACCCGAAGGCAAAGACCGAATCCGGTACGGGATGCGCGTTCAGCACGGCAAGCGCGGCCGAATACGCGCCGGCATCCACCTGCGTCAGGCGCAGCGGAGCCACCACCATCGGCGTTCGAACGGCAGCCTCCAGCGAGGGCATACGCACCGTGCCGGCGGCAGCATCCCCGAATGGCGTAGCCGCCTGCCAGGTACCAGGCGCACGGACTCGAACAGAAACCGGCTCGTTTGAATCCACGGCCCCGGGATACCGATACAGCGCCCAGCCCCACGAGCGGAGCCGGCGGGTGCTGAAGGAAGCATCAGGCGAATTCTCCGTCTCCCGCAACGGGACCTCGACTCGGTACTGGTAGCGCACGCCCTCAGCGGTCTGCCAAACCGAATCCACCTGTGCCGGCTCTTCGAGTTCGCCCCAAAGCTGACGCTGTGTCCAGTCCATCGAATCGCCAAGACTACCGCCCAGCCAGGTGGCCTCGACGTGAACCTTCCGTGTCTCAGGTACGAGATCGAGCACGTACGTCAGTGCTGGTTCGGGAGCCGGCTGGGCAGATACGACCGTCGAAAAAAACAGAAGAGCTAGAAGAGAAGTGCGCATATCGGACAAATAGACAGGTTTGCAGCACGATACGAAAATCCTTCCTCCCCTGGCCCCCGTTGAGACAAGCGGACGTGGGTAGGCTCGCTTTGCTCGCGTGACAAGCGGGGACGGGTTGCGAGTAGCGGGTGGTTTTGAGCCGAATCTATTGTGCGCAGCAAGCAAACGGTTGGTTAGCCGCATGTGGCGGAGATACCGCCAAACGCCTGTGACCTGTCCACCCGCTATCTGCCACGCGAGCGAAGCGAGCCCACGGGATCCCTGCGAGACGAACACGGTACCGCCGGTTCACCTGACCAACCGACCGCATGGCTACCGCTGCACTCGTCTTTCCGAATCAACTTTTTGCCGATCATCCTGCGCTTGAGGGGTGCGACGAGGTGGTCCTTGTGGAGGACGATCTGTTCTTTCGCGACGAGCACTATCCGGCGCGCTACCACAAGTTGCGATTGACGCTCCACCGCACGTCGATGCGCCGGTACGCCGATACGCTAGAGGCCGATGGGCACACTGTCCGCTACATCGAATGGGTGAGCCGGACCTCGACGCAGGACCTTCTTCTCTCACTCGCCGAAGCCGGCATCGACACGGTGCGGTACTGCGAGCCGGTCGATTTCATGCTCGAAAAACGCCTCCACCGGGCAGCTGAGAAGGCCGGCATCGACCAAGACATCCTCCCGACGCCGCTGTTTCTGAACACGCGCGAGCAGAACGCCGAGTTTTTCGATGGACGGAAGCGGTACTTCATGGCCGACTTCTACAGGTACCAACGCCGCCGGCTCGATCTGCTGATGGACGAGGAGGGCGAGCCCGTCGGGGGCCGGTGGAGTTACGACACCGAGAACCGCAAAAAGCTCACGAAAGAAGCGCTGGCCGACGTGCCGCCGCTGCCGGAGGTCGAGCAGGACGACTACGTCGAGGAGGCTGCGAGCTATGTCGAAGAGCACTTCCCGGATCACCTGGGGCACTCCTCACCGCTGCCGTATCCAACGACTCACGCTGAGGCCGCCAAGTGGCTCGATGCCTTCGTCGAAGAACGGCTCTACCGGTTCGGGCCGTATGAGGACGCCTTCGAGCCGGGGCAGTCGCATTTCTACCACGGCGTCTTGACGCCCATGCTCAACATCGGGCTGATCACGCCGCAGCAAGTGATCGACGCTGTGATGGAGAGCGAGGGCGACGTGGCGATTGAATCACTTGAAGGCTTCGTTCGCCAAGTGATCGGCTGGCGGGAGTTCATGCGCGCCACGTACGACCTCGAAGGCGTCGACATGCGCAACGGCAACATGTGGAATTTCAAGCGCCAGCTTCCCGATGCCTGGTACGACGGCACGACGGGCCTAGCGCCGGTCGATGACGTGATTCAACGGGTCCTGAAAACTGGATACGCCAACCACATCGAGCGCCTGATGGTTTTGGGTAACGCGCTCTATCTCTCTCGCGTCCACCCACGCGAGGTCTATCGTTGGTTCATGGAGATGTTCGTCGACGCCTACGATTGGGTGATGGTGCCGAACACCTACGGCATGAGCCAGCACGCCGACGGGCCGACGATCACCACGAAACCGTACTTCAGCGGGTCGAACTACATCCGCAAAATGAGCCACTACTCGAACGGCGACTGGCAAGCCGAGTGGGACGGGCTCTTCTGGACCTTCATGCGCGACTACCGAGAGGAGATCGAAGGCTACCGCCGGATGTCCATGCTCACAGGCCACCTCGACCGCATGTCTGACGAGAAGATGAACGGCCACGAAGAAGCCGCCCAACGCTACATGGACCGGGTGTTCGGGGACGCTTGAGCCATCCTGGAAGACGTATGGGGAATTATGATTTGGGATTTATGATTTATGAGAAACGGTAAGGTCCAGCTCGTTCGGTTCATGCAGCATGGTCTCTAGCGAATCGACTTTTCGGGATGAAGCAAACGGACCAGACAGCCCTTCATAAATCATAAATCCCAAATCATAATTCGCACCCCCCTGCTCCGCATTCGTTGCATCTTAACGGCGCACTCTCATGCTGCTGAGTAGACTCTGTTTCCTTATTTAAACAAAGTCTAAATAGTGGTACCTCCGATGAGAGACTCCTTTACCACGAACACGGCTCGGACGACGCGATGGTCGCGGGCCTTTTTCTTTGCTGCCCTCTTTGGGCTGGCGTTTATCTGCGGAACTGACCAGGCGGTTGCACAGATCGGAACCATCGAGGGACGGGTGGTCGATGCCGAGCGTGGCAGTGCGATTCCTGGCGCCAGCGTGGCGCTGCAGGGCACGACGCGCGGGGATGCAACGGACGCCAACGGCGACTTCCGCATCGTCAACGTGCCGGCCGGCTCGTACACCGTAGCCGTGACCGTCATCGGTTTTCAGACGGCGCGTGAACAGGTGACCGTCGGAGCCGGCGAGACCGTCCGCGTCGACGTAGAACTTCTGACCTCACAGCTCGATCTGGGCGAGATCGTCGTCTCCATTGCCCGGACGGGGACCTCCGCTTCGGCCTTGCCGATCAAGGTCGATGTGATCGAACCGCGTGAGGTCGAGCAGCAGAAGCTCTTTGCAGCCAACCCCGTCGAGCTACTTGCCAACACGATTCCTAGCTTTGCGCCCTCGCGCCAGAAGCTGACGGGTTTCGGGGAGAGCTTCCGGGGCCGCCGGCCGCTTTACTTGGTCGATGGCGTCCCGCAGTCGAATCCGCTGCGTGATGGCTCGCGAGACGGCTTTACGATCGACACCGAAGTCGTCGAGAGCGTCGAGGTCGTCTTCGGGGCGAACGCCATCCAGGGCCTCGGGGCTACGGGCGGGATCATCAACTACGTAACGGCTAGCCCGCCTGCCGGCGACGATCTCGAACAGGAAGTTGCCGTGACCACATCGACGGCCGATGGCTTCGAAGACGATGGCTTCGGCTACCGTGGATACTACCAAGTTGGCAAGCGAGTTGGTGATTTCGACGTGCTAGCCTCGGTCAGCTACGAGCAGCGCGGCTTGCTCTATGATGGCGACAACCAAGCCATTGGTGTCGATAACGTGCAGGGCGACATTGCCAACTCGCAGGCGCGCAACTTCTTCGTCAAGGCAGGCTGGACGCCCTCGCCCGCGCAGCGGCTCCAGTTGATGGTCAACGACTTCCAGTTGTCGCAGGACGGCGAGTTCGTGACGGTCCCTGGTGATATCGAAGCCGGCGTGCCGGCCATCGCGGAGGCCGGCGATCCTGACGGCGATCAGCCGGTCAACAACGTGACGACGGCTGCGCTGACGTACGAGCACACCAACATCGGAGGCGGCACGCTCTCGGCCTCGGCCTACTACCAGGACTTCGCGGCTCTCTTCGGCGGCGGTGTCTTCGGCGTCTTCCAAGACCCGACTATTGCCCCGAACGGCGAGTTGTTCGACCAGTCCGAAAACAATTCCGAGAAGTTCGGGACGCGGCTGACCTACACCCGCCAGAACATCGGCAACAGCCCGGTAGACGTGGTCGCCGGCTTCGACTTCCTGCGCGACAAGACCTTCCAGGCGCTCGCGCAAACCGACCGTAACTGGGTGCCGGAGACGCAGTTTTTCAACTACGCGCCGTTCGTCCAACTCGAAGTACAGCCGGTCGAACTCGTCACGATTTCGGGGGGCTTCCGTTACGAACTCGCAACGCTCGACGTGGACGACTACGAGTCGATCGCCGGCAACCGCCGGAGCAGTGACTTCCAGTTGACCCCGGTGGCCGGCGGCAGCCCAAGCTTCAACGAACCGCTCCTGAACATCGGGGGCGTGATCAGCCCAATCCAAGGGCTGCGGTTCTACGGATCTTACGCAGAAGCCTTCACGATGCCAGACGTGGGCCGGGTACTGCGCGGCGTCAACGTGGACGGTGTCGACATCGACGACTTCCTCGAGATCGATCCCATCGTGACGGACAACATCGAGTTCGGCGCTTCTTACGCGACGCGGCAGGCGCTCTTGGAGGTGACGTACTTCGAATCCGACTCTGACTTCGGGGCACGTCTGGTCGCCGACGAAGACGGCATCTTCCGCGTAGCACGCCAGGCAACGCAGACGAGCGGCTGGGAAGTCTCCGGCCGTATCGAGCCACTGCCCATCCTCGCTCTTGGAGCCGCCTACTCGTCTCTGACGGGCACCTTCGACGGGGACGACGATGGCGAATTCGAGTCGGATCTAGGCTCGACGGAGATCGGCCCGGATCGTCTGAACCTGCTCGCCGAGATCAACCCGGGTGGCCAGTTCAGCGGCCGGCTCCAGGCCTTCACGTTCTTCGACAGAGACTTCCTCAACGGCGCTGACGAAGTCGTAGCAGACTTTGACGGCTACACTCTCGTCGACGCCTCCGCCGCCGCACAGTTTGGCCCGACGACGCTCACGCTCGCGATCTCGAACCTGCTCAACGAGCAGTTCATCACTTACTACAGCCAGACGGCCACCACACGCGGAGACCGCTTCTTCGCCGGCCGCGGCCGTACCCTGACTTTGCGGATTGGCACCCGCTTCTAATCGGTCGGGCAGTTTTTGGTTGGGCGGCTCCTGGTCTGAAGGGATCGGGAGCCGCTCTTTTGGGATTATGATTTGGGATTCATGAAGGGCTGTCTGGTCCGTTTGTCTCGTCTCGAGAAGTCGATTTGCTAGAGACCATGCTGCACGAACCGAGCTAGCTAGACCCACCGTTTCTCATAAATCCCAAATCCCAAATCATAATTCGTGTTCGGGTCCCCGAACACCCCTCAGTCGTCTTCGACCCAGCGCCATTGACTGGCGGTCACGGAGAGCGTCTCGGGGACGGCCGTGGCCGGATCAACGAAGAGGCGGAGGGCGTGACCGCCGGCTTCGACAAACCATTCCGAGACGAGGCCCAAGAATTGCCGGCTGGTGAGGCGGGCGGGTTCGCCGGAAGGAGCCGGAACGAGATGCTCCGGCCGGACGGCGAGGACGTGTCCGTCTGGCGGGGCTTCGCCAGCGAGGCGTTCGGCGAGGCCGGCGTCTCGGATTACGTTGCTGCCTCCCAGAAACTCGGCCACGAACGCGGTCTTGGGCGAGGCGTACAGGACTTCCGGCGCGTCGACCTGTAGCAGCTTGCCGGCGCGCATGACGCCGACGCGGTCGGAGAGCGCGAGGGCTTCCTGCTGGTCGTGCGTGACGTAGAGGCTCGTGGTGCCGAGTTCGCGCTGGAGCAGCTTGAGTTCGGTGCGGGTGCGCTCGCGCAGCGCCACGTCAAGGTTCGAGAGCGGCTCGTCGAAGAGCAAGACGTTCGGCTCGACGGCCAGGGCGCGAGCGAGGGCGACGCGCTGCTGCTGCCCACCGGAGAGGTTTGGGATGGGCCGGCTCTCCAGCGTTTCCAAATCGACCCGGGCAAGCGCCTCGGCAACCCGCCGCCGGCGTTCGGCACGGGGCACCTTCTGCACCCGCAGGCCATACGCCACGTTTTCGCCGACCGTCATGTTCGGGAAGAGCGCGTAGCTCTGGAAGACCATCGCCGTCGGGCGTTTCTGCGGCGGCCGGTCCGTCACATCGACCCCGTCGATCAGGACGCGGCCCTCTGTCGGCGGCTCAAAGCCGGCGACGGTCCGCAGCAGCGTAGACTTCCCACACCCGCTCGGCCCGAGCAGCGAGAAAAACTCCCCCCGCTCGACCTCCAAACTCACCCCATCTACTGCCCGCACCGGCCCGAATTTCTTAACGATACGGTCGAGGATAATCATGTCTCGCCTTTGGCTCACGTGGCAGGTGGACTTGTTCGCTTCGCGAACGTGGCAGGTAGCGGGTAGCAAGTGGCAGATGAATCGTCTGAACGTCACCTGCTAAATGAACGAAGCGAAGGGCTACCTGCTACCCGCAACGTGAGCAGCGCGAACAGTCCTACCTGCCACGTGAGCAGCGCGAACCTAAGCGAGAGCTTCCGTCACGCGTTCGGCGGCTTCTTGGAGGCGTTGGGCGGTGAGGACATCGAGGCCGCTTTCTTCGATGATTTTCAGGCCCTCTTCGGCGTTGGTGCCTTGGAGGCGGACGATCAGCGGGACGTTGAGCTCGATGTTGCGGGCGGCTTGCACGACGCCATTGGCGACGCGGTCGCAGCGGACGATCCCGCCGAAGATGTTGACCAGGATGGCCTCGACGTTCGGGTCCTTGACGATGAGCCGGAAGCCGGCTTCGACGGTTTGCACGTTGGCTCCACCGCCGACATCGAGGAAGTTGGCCGGTTCGCCGCCGGCGAGCTTGATGATGTCCATCGTCGCCATCGCGAGGCCAGCGCCGTTGACCATACAGCCGACGTTGCCGTCGAGCTTGATGTAGTTCAGGCCGTGCTCACTGGCTTCGACTTCGAACGGATCTTCTTCGTCCGTGTCGCGCAGTTCGGCAATGTCTTTCTGGCGGAAGAGCGCGTTGTCGTCGAAGTCGATTTTGGCATCGAGGGCCACGACATCGCCGGCGTCCGTCACCACGAGCGGGTTGATTTCGGCGAGCGAGGCGTCCTCGTTGTCATATGCCTTGTAGAGCGCGGCCACGAATTTGGCAGCTTGCTTCATCTGCTTGCCTTCCAGCCCGAGCGCAAATGCGACCTCACGGGCCTGGTACGGCTGGAGCCCAAGCGAAGGATCGACCCAGACCTTGACGATTTTCTCCGGCGTCTCCTCGGCCACCTTCTCGATCTCCACGCCGCCCTCGGTGGACGCCATGATGACGTTCATGCTCTTCGAGCGGTCTAGCGTGATGCCGAGGTAGTATTCCTGCGCGATGTCGGCACCGGCCGCAATCAGGAGCCGGCGGACTTTCTGGCCTTCCGGGCCGGTCTGATGCGTGACGAGTTGCATGCCGAGGATCCGCTCGGCCAGGCTGCGGACCTCGTCGATGGAACGGGCGAGCTTGACCCCGCCGCCCTTGCCCCGGCCGCCGGCGTGGATCTGCGCCTTGACGACGAAGAGGTCGGCTCCTTCGGATTTCAGCGTCTCCGCAACGGAAACGGCTTCATCGACAGACAGGGCCGGGTAGCCGGCTTGCACGGTAACTCCGTATTTCCTGAGGACATCCTTGGCTTGATACTCGTGGACTTTCATCTATTCGGTATGAGTGAGAAGGAATGATAGGATAGGCTTCAGTAAAGCTACTGCAACGCGCAGACTGTCTGGGTTCTCGCTGGTGGTCTTTGACGATTTTTGTTTGTTGGGGTGAAGGGGACAGGGATCAGGGAAAAGGGGACTGGATGAAGGATTAAGGACGAAGGATGAAAGGGGGAGGGTTGCGGGAACGTGTTCTTGCCAAGCTGCAGTGAGCTTGCGAGCGTCCAGCCCAACCGCCTAACCAATCCGGGGCACCTTGGCGTGAAATTGCCGTTTATGCCCATCCAAGCAGTCTTACTTGCCTGCGAGCGTCCAACCCAACCGCCCACCCAACTGACTACCTTCGACCTGCATATCATCCGGCGGTTTGTGGCCACGTTTCTTGCCCTCGTGGGCGGGCTGATCGTGTTCTTTGTGGCGCTGCACTACGTCGAGTACATGGATGATTTCTTCGACCGGGGGGCGGATACGGTGGAGGTGTTTACCGTCTACTATCCGAACTACCTGCCGGAGATCATCAAGCTGATTTCGCCGCTGGCGCTGTTTCTCGCAGCGGTGTTTTTGACGGCCCGGATGGCGGCAGATTTGCAGTTGACGGCGCTGTTTGCGAGTGGCGTCTCGCTCTACAGGCTGTTGCGCCCGTACCTGCTCGTCGGGTTGGTCTGGACGGGCTTCATGGTCTGGTTCAACGGGTGGGTGGTGCCGGTGACCAACGAGGTTCGGATCGAGTTCGAGGCGCAGTACTTCAAGGACACGGGAGGCCGGCGGGCCGATGTCAACAATCTGCATGTCCAAACCTCGCCGGGCAGCCTCATGGCCGTCGGCTTCTACGATCAACGGACGCAAGTCGCCTACCGCATCTCGATCCAGCAATTCGACCAGGAGAGCCGGCTCCAACGCCGCGTCGATGCTCGCAACATGACGTGGATCGACTCGCTCACGACGTGGCGGATGGCGGATGCCGTCGTGCGCACGTTCGATCAGAGCGAAGTCCGGCAAGAGTCAGCGTTACTCGATACCACCCTGCAGGTGCTGCCACGAGATCTCGCCCGGACGGCACATGACGTCGAGCGTCTGACCCTTCCCGAAGCGGCCCAGTACGTGGACCAACTCCAGCGCTCCGGCGCACCGAACATCGGCCGGCCGCTCGTCGGGCTCTACTCGAAGGTGGCGTATCCGTTCGCCAGCGTGATCTTACTGCTCATTGGCGTTCCGATGGCAGCGAAACGCCGGCGCGGTGGGCAAGCCATTCAACTCGGCATCGCGCTCTTCGTGGCCTTCGGGTATCTCGCAGCCGTCAAGCTCACTGAGCCCTTTGGCTATGCCGGCGATCTATCGCCCCTACTTACGGTGCTCCTTCCGCATGGCCTCTTTTTTGTGCTCGGCCTTCTGACCTTGTGGCGCGTCCGAACGTGACCTGGCGTTGCTCATCTGCCCGCCAGTAGCGACCTTTTACGGCACATCGCCTCCATTCTCTTCTTGCATCTCATCCGCTCAGCGGGTCTCAGCCCTACGCCTCATGGGTATCATCTCCTGGATTATTTTCGGCCTGATCGCCGGCATCGTCGCGAAATTTTTGATGCCGGGCAAAGACCCTGGTGGGTTCATCACCGCGATCCTCGTAGGCATTGCCGGCGCTGTGGTCGGCGGATTCATCGGTTCGTTTCTCGGCTTTGGCTCGGTGACTGGCTTCGACATTCGGAGCTTCCTCATCGCCATCTTTGGAGCCATGCTGCTGCTCTGGGTCCTCCGCAAGTTCCGCTAGAGGCGTCTGGCTTGTGAACTGGAAAGCGCCTGACGAACCGGTCGTGTTCATGCACGGGATGGGCGTGTTGGCGCATCTCCTGGCGCCGGGTGATGTGTTCGACCGGATCGCTGCTGCCGCCCGGCACCGGGGCGTCCGTGCGTTTGCGCCGCGCGTTCCGCCGTACAATCCGACGCGCATTCGTGCGCAGGCCTGGGACCACCACTGCCGGCGGATTCTGGCTGAGACAGGAAGTCAGAACCTGCATCTCATCGGATTTTCGACGGGTGGATTGGACGCGCGCTACCTCGTCAGCCGGCTGGGAGGCGCCGGTTACGCCGCGTCGGTTACGCTGATTGCGACGCCGCACCGAGGCTCTGCGCTGGCTGAATATGCGGTGGCGCTGCCGGCCTTGGTCCGGGATCCCATCTTCGCGGTCATCGACCGGCTCGCAAAGACGGTGTATCCGGAGAGTGAGCCCGATGTCTTCGGGACGTTGGCGGAGTTGACGAAGCCGAACATGACGCAGCGGTTCAATCCCGCAGTGCCGGACGTGGCCGGTGTTCCGTACTTCTCCTTCTCGGCCCAGGCTGGCCAGGGGGCACCGAATCCGGCCAGTCCGCTCATCTGGCCGCTCAACCGGCTCGTCTACGCTCGCGACGGCGTCAACGACGGCTTCGTCTCCGTCGAAAGCGCCCAGTGGACCAACCACCAAGGCACGCTCCCCGCCGATCACGCCCAACTCGTCGCGCTCTTCGACGCCTTCAATCCCCACTTCGACGCCCGCCGGTTCTACCTTTCCTGGATGATGAGGTTGGGCGAACGGGGTAGCGCTGCGTCATTCTGGTCGCCGTGATGGATCACGGCGCTACGGGTTCGGGGCCAAAACCACCTGCGACCCGCTATCTGTCCACTCGCCACGTGAGCGAAGCGAACAACTGTGCCCATTCTGTGCCTGGTCCGGCGCTGGAGGTCCATGACAGGCCGAGGGGGAATCCGTACTCTTGTCCGTACTCCTACGGGACTCAACTGTTGTTCTGAATTTACGAGACGATGCCTGAAACTCAGACGAACGGGGCCGCACCGCCGGCCCAGGCGGGAGCCGGTCCTTCGCCCTACGAACAAGCGGTTATCCGCGAGATCAAGAACTGGAAGACGCCGAGCGATTCGGTCCTAGCGAAAGCGGCCCGCTGGGGCAGTACGTTTTTCTTCCGGTCGACGCGCCTGTTTTACAAAATCCCGGGCGTTCAAGGGTTGATCGAGACGGGCATGGGCGCGCTGCTCAAGCGGACGGCAAAGGCGACGCAGCGGACGATCGACGATGAGAAGTTCCGCCTGCTCGATGGCTACCAGGCTGCCGGCCTCGACGTGAACAGCCTGGGCGAGATTGCCACGCTCGATCTGCAGGCCGTCGAAAGCCAGGCCAAAGGCATCCGCGCGAAGTATGGCGCGTTGGCTTCGGTTGAGGGCGCGGCGACGGGGTACGTCGGGTTGGCCGGCATCGTGCCGGACGTGTTGGCGCTGACGGCGCTCGGTCTGCGGACGGCCAGCGAGTACGCCCTGCACTACGGCTACGACCCGACGACCGACGACGAATACCTGCATCTCCTCGAAGTGCTGGACTACGCCTCGAACATCGTGGCTCCCAGCGACGAGAAGCCGTACGACTGTGACGCGTCGCCCACGGTCCAGTTGAGCGCGCAGGCGCGGGAGCAGGTGCTGAAGGCCGGCGTGCGCGAGGCCGCCAAGAGCATTGCGGGGCGTCTGGTTCGCAATAAAATTGGGCAGTTCGTACCCGTGACCGGAGCGGCCGTGGGCAGTGGTCTGAATCTGCTGTTCATCACGCGGGTCTCCACTGCAGCGCGTATGTGCTACGCCGAGCGCTTCCTGGAGCGGAAGTACGGAGTTGAGATCGAGACCCTTTGACCCGTGTCATGATTCGCTTTCTTTTTGCAGGCCTGCTCCTGATGCTCGGAGCCGAAGCAGCTGTGGCCCAAGATTCCCTGAGCGTTGTCCAGACCGTTCAGCCGGACTCGGCCGACCTCGCACTCGATACCCAGCTGGAACGCATTCTGGCGCAAGTGCCGGCCTTCGAAGGCATCAAGGTGGACGTGACGGCCGGCGTGGCCGCACTCTCCGGAACTGCAGTGAACGCGCAGGCCGCAACAGATGCCGTCGAGCTCGTCCGGGGCATCGACGGCGTGGTGTACGTCGTGGATGGAGTCGAGGCCAACGTGGAAGTCGAGGCACGGGTCACGCCGGCCGTCGAGCGCGTGCAAGAGTACGTCCGGAAGGCCATCGCTTACCTGCCGCTCATCGGGGTGGCTGTGGTCGTCTTCATGGTTTTCGTGCTTCTGGGTTGGTGGATCAGCCGGTGGGAAGCCCCGTTTCGCCGGCTCGGGCTGTCGACGCTCGCGCGCAACCTGATTCGGCGAACGCTGCGGCTCATCGTGTTGCTGACAGGGTTGCTGCTGGTGCTCGACATCCTCGGCGTGACGGCGCTCGTTGGGGCCGTACTGGGAGCCGCCGGCTTGTTGGGCGTGGCGATTGGGTTCGCGTTTCAGGACATCGTCGAGAACTACCTCGCCGGCGTATTGCTCAGTGTCCGGCAGCCATTTGCTTTGGGTGACGCCGTACGGATCGGGGACGAGGAAGGGAAAGTGATGCGGCTCACGGCCCGCGAATTGTTGCTGATGACGTACGACGGCAACCACTTTCGCATTCCCAACGCGAGCGTCTTCAAGAGCACGATTTATAACTTTTCGCGCAACCCGCTGCGCCGCTTTGCCTTCGAGGCCGGCATCGGGGTGGAAGAAGATCTCGAACAGGTTCGCCGGCTCGGGCTCGACGCGCTCGATGCCATGGCAGGCGTGATCGAAAAGCCTGCGCCGATGATGATCGTCAAGGCGCTTGGGGATTCGAGCGTCATCGTGACGTTCTTCGGCTGGGTCGATCAACGCGAGGCCGACTTCATGAAAGTCAAAAGCGAGGCGATCCGGGTGGTCAAGGC
>JBCDHV010000015.1:0-17611 GCA_038749615.1 Bacteroidota bacterium | reverse complement strand
GTTCTCGGCCATCGTGCCGGCTGCACCGGCGATGCTCGCCTCAGCGGCGGCAGCGAAGAAGCCCTCGAACAGCTCATCGTCGAGGTCAGGCGCAAACGTCTTGTTCTTGAGTTGCCGATCCGACGTAAAGGTGAAGTTGCCACCGCCATTGTCGCCGGTGTTGGCGAACATGTCGAGCAGCGCTTGCTCCGTGATCTGTGCGCCCCCATCGGCGTCTCTGAGAAGCGCCTTGATTTCCTCGACGTGCTTCAGCCGGTCGAGCTGGCCGCCGTAGGAGACCGTCGACGAGCCGGCGCGGTCGAATGCGTAGGTGTTCGGCGTATCGATGAGCTTGCCGGCCGTCACCGTGCCGTTGATCGTCGACGTGGCGTCTTCGTTGTCGGTCAGCGTGAAAACGAGCGAGTACTGGCTTCCCAAGAGGGCGTCGCCCGGTATACTGAACGTGTAGGTCACGGCCTGGGAAGTCGCGCCGCTGTTGACGGCGATCGTCTCATCTGCGCCACCGTCCACAGAGACGGCAAGCGACTGAATGCCGGCTTCGGCTTCGAGGTTGAGGGAGAGGTCGACGTCAGTGCCGCGTGGCCCCTCGGCTTGCACGGCGTTACCGTTGAAGCCTGGAGGGTTGAAGTCGGGATCGTCATCGCTGTCACAGGCTACGACGAAAAGGAGTGCGCTCATGGCGAGCACACGGGTCAGGGTCGCTGAAAACAACCGCATGATGGTTCTGTCCGTTTGGTGTGTTTCCGATCTGAAACCGGAATCAAAAGCCCGCAGCGCCTAGCTGAGAGAAGCGAGGGGGAAAGGCCAGAGGGAGACGGCGTCAGCTCCTTACGTGAGCCGTGGTGGGCAGGAGGGCTCGGCTGCGCAGTCCTCTGGGGCGGCACTGCAGGTATGCGTGTATGAATGTCTTATTTAGACTAATTCTAGATATAATCGACGGGACGAATCGTTCCTGTCGATTCTCCTTGAAGGGCGCGATTCACTCAATCAGCACGCTCAGGGTTCCTACTTCGCAAACAACTGCGATAGATCTTCAAAGGCCTTGAACTCTAGCGCGTTGCCCGAGGGGTCGAGGAAGAACATCGTGGCCTGCTCTCCCGGCTCGCCTTCGAAGCGGATGTAGGGCTCGATGACGAACTCGATGCCGGCCGCTTGGACCCGGTCGCGGAGTGCCTTCCAGTCGCTCATTTCCAGGATGACCCCAAAGTGTGGTACCGGCACGGCATGGCCATCAACCGGATTCGCATGCGCCGCTTCGGGCGTCTCTGCCGGCGGCTTGTAGTGCGCAACGATCTGGTGCCCGAACAGGTCGAAATCGACCCAGTGGTCTGCACTGCGTCCTTCCGGGCATCCTAAGACCCCTCCATAGAACGCCCGCGCGGCCTCGACATCGTGAACGGGAAACGCGATGTGAAAGGGACGGACGCTGGGCATGGTTCTGATGGCGCGTGGCGGGTCTGGTGAGCCTTCAAGATAGCTCCGCCCAGAGAAGATTCGCAGAGATTCTGCCCTCGGTCTGTTAGCATGTGATACGTGAGTGAAGCTGAAATCAGCATGGAACTATGTGGGGGCCTACACATACTGTTTTGCAGTCATTTTCTATGCATTTCTGTGCATGAGCGTGCGATTTGCGCTACTGAACGCAGAGACGCCATCGTTATCCCCGAATGACATCCTCCCCCACTCTTATTGCGTTTCAGTTGGACGGCTCGGCTTGCGGCGTTGATGTTCGCGAGTCGTGGGCGTTCAAAGGCGAAGAAGTAACGCGCTTGTACGAAGACGCCCGAGGCAACGGCTTTGGTGCCTTCGTTCTGCCGACCTGCTTTCGCGTCGAACTCATCCTCACGGGCGACGCGCCGGTCGATGAGCTTGCCGCCTGGGGCCGCGCCCGCCTCTCCGCCATACGCCCTGGTTCCGACCTCTCGGTATTCCGCCTGCTCGTCGGTGAAGAAGCGATCCGCCATGTGTTTCGCGTGGCCGCCGGCCTCGAATCGGCCGTTCTGGGTGAGGCACAGGTCTTGGGCCAGGTCCGCCGCGCCCGGGCACGCGCCGAGCACATGAAGGTGCTCACTCCGATGCTCAATGCCGTCTTGACTGCGGCTGTCCAGACGGGCCAGCAAGTCCGCCGGCGGACCGCCATCAACCGAGGGGCTGCCTCGACGGCTACGGCTGCCGTTCAGTGGGCCGACGATATGTTCGACGGCCTCGAAGGCCTCCGCATTGCTGTGGTTGGCGCGGGCGACATCGGCCGCCGGCTCGTGACCGCGCTCGATGGCATCGAGCTAGAATCGCTCACGGTGGTCTCAGCGCATGCCCCCCCGCATGCCGGCTTTCACGTCGTGCCCCCTTCAGCCCTCACCGAGCTGCTTCCGAACGTCGATGTCTTGTTTGCTGCCACGACGCGCTCCGTCTTGACGGCCGAACTCGCGCGGACGGTCTGGGCCGACGGCGCACTGCGGGCGGTTGCGGATCTTGGGATGCCGCGGAATGTCGAGCCCGGCGTTGGCGACGTCGCCGGCGTCGAGTGTGCCGACATCGACGTACTCGGCGACGTGGTCGATGCGAACCTCGCCGTGCGCAGAGCTGCCATTCCCAAGGTGGAACGCGCCATCGACAAGAGCCTCAAGGTCCTTCAAGACAAACTCAGCACGTTCGAGCGTGAGCAACTCGTCGGGGATTTCCGCAGAAACGCAGAGACCATCCGGCAAGAAACCCTGGCCTACGTCTGTGGCCGGTGCCAGGAGCAAACGTGTGGGTCCACCGCACCCGGTGTCCCGGGCGACGGCCCCTGCACGGATGCCGAAACGCTGACCCGCACGCTCACCACGCGTCTGCTGCACGACCTCACGCACACGCTACGGCATGGCAGCGCTCACCTCGATGATCAGACGCTGAGAACTCTTCTTTCTCTGCCGGATGCTCGTGGATGATGTGCTGCGCTTGGGTACGCGGACGTCTCGCCTCGCCACGTGGCAGGCTGAGCACGTAGCGGCCGGCCTCCGTGCCGCCTGGCCCGGCCTTGGGGTCGAGTTGACGCCGTTCGTCACGCGTGGGGACAAAGTGCTCGATACGCCACTTCCGCTGATCGGTGGCAAGGGGCTGTTCACTGCTGAGTTGGAGGCTGCATTGCGTGAGGGCCGGCTCGATCTGGCCGTGCATTCGCTCAAAGACCTCCCGACGGAAGACCCGGACGGCTTGATCCTGGGTGCCATCCTCCCCCGCGAGAACCCTCGTGATGTCTGGGTCTGCGAAGCTGGACACACGCTCCAGACACTGCCAGAACAAGCCGTGATCGGGACGAGCAGTCCGCGCCGTGCCGCGCAACTCAAACGCCTTCGGCCCGATCTTCAGATCGAATCAATTCGCGGCAACGTCGAGACGCGCCTTCGCAAAGCGTCAGCCCCGCCGTACGACGCGACGGTGCTGGCTCACGCCGGGCTCGACCGGCTCGGGTTGCTGGAGCGTGGGACGGCCGTGCTCGACTTTGAAACGATGCTGCCGGCTCCCGGCCAAGCGGCGCTCGCCGTGCAGATCCGCGCAGACGACGAACGCGTGGGCCGGCTGATCAGAGCGCTGGATCACACGCCGACCCGCATGGCCGTCGAGGCCGAACGGGCCTTCCTCTCCGCACTCGGCGGGGGATGCAGTGCGCCCATTGCGGCGCTCGGCTCGATCGAAGACGGCACCTTGCAGCTTCGAGGGCGTGTGAGTAAAACCGACGGGAGCCATACGATCGATGTCTCTTGTGCCGTGCCCGTCGGGCCGGATGCCGCGGTGAATGCTGGGCAGAAGGCGGCTGAACTCGCGCTCGAACAGGGCGCAAGCGCGCTACTGACATGACCAACGTCCTCCCGCTTGCCGGCCGACGGATCGTGGTGACCCGCTCGGCGGATCAGGCGGATTCGTTCGCTGAGGCGCTTCGGCGTCTCGGCGCAGAGCCTATCCGCGTCCCCTCGATCCGGAGCGCACCGGCCGACGACCAGCCGGCCCTGCAGGCAGCCGCCGAATCGCTCGGCCAAGCCCGTTGGCTGGGGTTCACCAGCCCGAGCGGAGTCCGGTATGGCTGGACCGCTGTGGCAAACGCCTTCCCGAACGGCCTTCCTGACTCGCTAGGCGTTGCGGCCGTTGGGCCGGGCACGCGGGCGGCTTTGGAGCGCCTGGGCGTCACACCCAACTTCCTTCCGAGCCAATCCACCGGCGATTTGTTTGCCGATGAATTACCCGTCGATGCCGGCGACCGGATCGTCTTGATGCGTTCGAACATCGCGCGGAAAGCCGTTGCCAAGCGCCTCCGGGAACGCGGAGCGGACGTGCTCGATGCCGTCGCGTATCGCACCATCGTCCAGGCTGATCCCGAGCAGGTGGCCTCAGCCCTCGAACAGCAGCCCGACGCGGTGACGTTCACTTCGCCCTCCACCGTCCGCGGCTTCTTCGCCGGCGCAGCACCGGGCGGCACGGACCAACTCAGGGCTCAGCTGCAAACACTCGCGCTCTTCCCCATCGGCCCCGTCACAGCCCGAGCCGTCACCGATGCCGGCCTCGAGCCCACGTCCATTCCAGACCGCTCGAACATCGACGGGTTGATCGACCTGCTCGTCGAGTTGTACGGAGCGTGACATCCAGAAACCAGACTGTTCAGCTAGGACATAGAGACAGGACACAGAACAACATTTGCTATGGTTGAACCCCACTTGGCCTCGTTGGCCTCCGCCCAAACCGACCGTCCCCAACGCCTTCGCCGCTCGGAGGCCGTCCGCCGGCTCGTTCGCGAGACTCGGCTGACGCCCGACGTCTTCATCCTCCCGCTGTTTGTCCGGGAAGGTGAGGGCCTCCGGCGTGAGATCTCGTCGATGCCCGGCGTTTTCCAACTCTCGGTCGATGAAGCCGTGCATGAGGCCAAACGCGCCGAGGCCGCCGGCCTCGGGGGCGTGTTGCTCTTCGGTATTCCAGACCACAAGGATGCCGAGGGCTCTGGCGCCGCTGCGCGAAACGGCGCGGTGCAACGGGCCGCGGCCACACTCAAGGACGCCACGCCTGGTTTGGCGATTATCACCGATGTCTGCCTCTGCGAGTACACCGATCATGGCCACTGTGGCTTCATCGACACCCACGGACAGCTTGATCTCGAAGGCTCGCTCCCGCAACACGTGGCCGCGGCCATCAGCCATGCGCGTGCCGGTGCCGACCTCGTCGCGCCGTCCTCGATGATCGACGGCGTCGTCGGAGAGATTCGAGCCGGCCTGGATGCCGCCGGGTTCACCGATGTCGGCATCTTTTCCTACGCCGTGAAGTACGCATCGGCCTTTTACGGTCCGTTCCGCGATGCAGCGGAGAGCGCGCCGGCCTTCGGTGACCGCCGGACGCATCAAATGGACCCGGCCAACGCGCGTGAAGCCTTCCGTGAAGCCGCGCTCGACCTCGAACAGGGAGCCGACCTCCTGATGGTCAAGCCGGCTGTCGCGTACCTCGACATCATCCGCCAACTACGCGATCACTTCCCCGAACGGCCGCTCGGTGCCTATCACGTGTCCGGCGAATACGCCCTGCTCAAAGCGGCCGCGCATCGCGGCTGGCTCGACGAGCGGCGGGCCGTGCTCGAAACGTTGACGAGCATCCGCCGCGCCGGTGCCGACCTCATCATCACCTATTACGCTCTCGAAGCCGCCCGCTGGCTCGCCGAGGGCACCACCTGATTCTTCGACATGGCCTCTCCTCGCATTCAAGCTGCTGAACGCCCGGCGTCCTCCGGGGTCGTCAATCTCGCCGAACGCGGTAAAACGGCCGATGGGGCTCCCCAATCCCTCGACCGCCGGCTCTACGTTCAACTCCTCGCCTACACCAACTGCACCGACACGCGCGCCATCGCCGACGCGGCTGAATCAGCCGGCATCGGGGGCGTCGTCTACGCGAGTGCCCAGGACCCACGCGGCATCGCCGTCGTGACGTTCCACGACGATCCGGTTTTTTTCGTCGAGGACGGCCGGGCCTTCCACACGAGCCAAGCCTTCCAGGGCCTCGTTCCCCTACCGGCGCTCACGATGTTCGGCCGCACGTACTCGATTGGCTATGAGCAAGACCTTGAACACACGCTCGTCGGCCGGCCGGTTCAGACGATGACGAACAGCGAATGGCCGTGGGCCGTGTGGTATCCGCTACGCCGGTCGGGGCGGTTCGAGCGCGAGTCTCGCGAAGACCAACGCAAAATGCTGATGGAGCACGGCACCATCGGCCGCGCCTTTGGCAAGAGCGATCTGGCACACGACGTCCGGCTGGCCTGCCACGGGCTCGACCCGAACGACAACGACTTCGTCGCCGGCCTCGTCGGCAAAGACTTGCATCCGCTTTCGGCCGTCGTCCAGCGCATGCGGTCGACCCGCCAAACCTCTGAGTTCATCGAAAAACTCGGGCCGTTCTTCGTAGGCCGGGCCGTCTGGCAAAATGCCGGTGCGTTCGGCTCCTGAGTGGAAACGCACCGGGCCAACGCACGTCTACGATTTACCCGCCGGACATCTTCACTTGTCTTCACTTGTTCACTTGTCTTCACTTGGCAGGCAAGCCGCTTCCCCATCCCGCCTAGCCACCCAACCATCCAACTGCTCAACAACGACCCAACATGTCCAGATTTCTGAAGGCTCTTCGCGGCGAGCCGGTTGATGCAACCCCCGTGTGGTTTATGCGGCAAGCTGGCCGCTACCTCCCTGAGTACCGGGCCATCCGGGAGAATCACGACTTTCTGACGATGGTGAAGACGCCGGAGATTGCGGCCGAAATCACCCTCCAGCCGATCCGCCGGTTCGACCTCGATGCGGCGGTCATCTACTCCGATTTGCTTCCGCCGCTCCAGACCATGGGGCTCGGGTTGCACTTCAAGAAAGGCGTTGGCCCCGTCATCGAAAACCCGATTCGCTCGACGTACGATGTGGACGTTCTCGCCACGCCGCCGGCCCGCGAAACCATGATGTACACGCCGGAAGCCATCCGGTTGGTTAAAGCAGAACTCGAACCGAAAGGCATTCCTGTACTGGGCTTTGCTGGCGCGCCGTTTACCCTTGCCGCCTATGCCATTGAAGGCGGTGGAAGCAAGAAGTACGAGAAGGTGCGCGTCTTCATGTACAACGAGCCCGCGGCTTGGCGGCGGCTCATGGACAAGCTGGTCACGGTTGCGGGCGACTTCCTGCTCGAACAAGCCAAGGCCGGCGCTGACGCGCTCCAGGTGTTCGATTCCTGGGCCGGCGTGCTCTCCCGTGCTGATTACGCCCGGTACGCGGCCCCTTACACGGCCAAGCTGATCAAGATTGCCCAGCGAGCCGGCAAGCCTATCGTCCACTTCTCGACGGGCACAGCCGGGCACCTCGATTTGATCGCGAAAACGGGCGGCGACGCCATCGGTGTGGACGCCGGGCCGACGCTCACCGAAGCTCTCGAACGCATCGGTCACAAGCCGATCCAGGGCAACCTCGACCCGTATCTGCTCCAGGCCCCGTGGCGCGAACTGAAAGCGCAAACCGACCGCGTCCTCGCCGAGGCACCGGAGACGGGCCACGTCTTCAACACCGGCCACGGCCTCGTCCCAAGCACGCCCCCTGACGCTGTTGCCCGCCTCGCCGACTACGTCCACGAGCAAACGTCGAAGCGCGTGTTGGTGGGATAGGAGGGGCGATTGTTGGACGCAGCAACATTCAGAAACCGTTTTGCGGACTAGGGCCGTTGTGGGGAATTATGATTTGGGAATTGGGATTCCTCAAAATTATGAATTGGGATTTATGATTTATGAGGAACGGCGCGGGTTAGCTGAATCGGCCCGTAGCGCTCGGTCTCCGTCGGACTGAACTTGTTCGGTACAAGCAGAAGGCAACCAAACGGCCTTCATAAATCCCAATTCCCAAATCATAATTCCACAGCCCCGCCCTCGCTCAGCCCAGCCGCCCTAGACGTATACCTCAACTTTCAACTAAGTCCGTTCCATGATTGGCGTTTTGTTTATGGCCTACGGTGGCCCGCGCTCGCTCGACGAGATTGCCGGCTACTTGTCTGACATCCGGCACGGCCGGCCCACGACGAAGGCTGTCCTCGATGAGATTACCAACAACTACCGGCAGATCGGTGGCGAGTCTCCCATTCTCGGCCTGACGAACGAGCAGATTGCCGGCGCGATGGCGCACCTGAACCCGCCCGGCCAACCGGAGCGCTTCAAGGCCTACCTCGGCATGCGGCACTGGTCGCCGTGGATCGAAGAAACGGTCGGGGAGATGCTCGACGATGGAATCGAGAAGGCCGTGGCTATCGTGCTGGCCCCGCACTTTTCGTCGATGTCGATCGCCAAGTACCAAGGCAAGGTGCGCGCCGGCCTCGACCTCTACCGGGGCGACATCGACTTCACCTACGTCGACGCCTACTACGATGCCGATCTGCTTGTCGACGCGTTTGCCAGCCGGGTCACCGACGCGATCAACACGTTCCCGGAGGAAGACCGAGACGACGTGCACGTCGTGCTCTCGGCGCACAGCTTGCCTGTCCGGATTCTCCGCGAGGGCGATCCATACCAGGACCAGCTTTGGACGACGGCCCGGCTGATTGCTCAGCGCGCCGGCCTCCGCGAAGATCAGTGGAGTTGGAGCTACCAGAGCGAAGGCCGTAGCCCCGAACCGTGGCTCGGGCCGCAACTCGAAGACCACCTGCCGGCGCTTCAGGAAGAGCGCGGAATCGACAAAGTCGTCAGCCTAGCCATCGGCTTCGTGAGCGACCACGTCGAGATCCTTTACGATGTGGACATCGAGGCCCAAGCTGCGGCGAAAGAAAGCGGCATGACCCTCGTCCGCCCGCCCTCGCTCAACGACGATGGGCGCTTCACACGCCTGCTGGCCGAACTGGTCGAAGGGCAGGCTGCCGAAGCCGGCTGGATCGACTCCGACGTTCGCGCGCAGTCGGCCGGCGAGCCCGTCATGCCGATGCCTGCAGGTACGACCACGCCCGTGTGAGCCCGTCTTTTCCCCACTCCGACGTACTCGTGCTCGGCGGCGGTGTAGCCGGCCTCGTGGCCGCGCTCCGCTTGGCTGAGCAAGGCCGTTCCGTGCGCGTGCTCGAAGCTACAGACCGGCTCGGGGGCGTCGTGCGTACGGTGCGAGAGAACGGGTTCGAGGCCGATGTCGGTCCGGATGCGTTCCTGTGGCGGAAGCCGGCGGCGGTCGAGCTGTGTAGCGAACTCGGCGTCGAGCTGGCGCCGTCGCAAGGCTCTGCGCTCATCGTTCGCGACGGAAAGCTGCTGCCGCTGCCGGCGGGCTTCACGGGGCTCGTTCCAGGCCATCTCGGGCCGCTGTTGCGCACGCCTGCGCTGGGTTGGGCCGCCAAGCTTCGTGCAGCACTCGAACCCCTCGTGCCGGCACGCACCAGCACCGAAGACGAGAGTCTGGAAGCCTTCGCGACGCGCCGGTTTGGGCGAGGTGCCTACGCCGATCTGATCGAGCCGCTGCTCGGCGGGCTGTACGGAGCAGACGACGGACCAATTTCACTCCAATCGACTCTGCCACACCTGCACAGGCTGGAGCGCGAAGGCCCGATGCTGAAGCTGAAGCGGCCGGCTGCGAAAGGGACGGAGCGAGCCTCGGCATTCGTCCGGCCCGTTGGCGGGATGGAACGGCTCGTCGATGCCCTCGCCGGCCGGCTTGCTGAGTTGAAGGTGGACGTGCGCACGAACACTCCAGTGCGTGCCATCCGTACCAGGGATGCGGGCGACGCCTTGGGCTACGTCGCGGAGACGCCGGCCGGAAGCCTCTATGCCTCGGGCGTATTGATCACGTTGCCGGCTCCGGCCGCAGCGCGTGTGCTCGCTCCGCTCGATCCCGAGTTGTCGGCCCCGCTCGGTGAAGTCCCCATGGGCAGCGCGACGGCTGTTGTCTTGGGGTTCTCGCTCGATGCAGCCGATGTACCAGACGCTTCCGGGTGGCTCGTCCCGAAGCGCGAGGGCGGCCCCGTCCAGGCCGTGACGATGCTCTCCATCAAGCATCCGGGAACGGCCCCGGAGGGGTACGGGTTGGCTCGCGTCTTTCTGCGTGCTCGGGGAGCGGCAACAAGTACAGACGAAACCGTTATCACCCAGGCAACCGAACATCTTCAACGATTCGCCGGCTTGCGTGCAGCGCCCGTATTCCGGGCGGTCCAGCGCTGGCCCGGTATGCTACCCCGGTACACGCTAGGCCATCCCGGCCGGCTCGGGCAGCTCGACCGCACGCTCAGCCAGCATCCGAATGTAGCGCTTGCCGGCGCGTCCCTACGTGGCGTCGGCCTTCCAGATGTGATTACAGCAGCGTCCCAGGCTGCGGCTACGTTCTCGACCTCAATAGAATGATTTCCAAAGCTCCACCCACGATCGAACGTTCTGAACAGCTATTCGGCGAAGCCCTCGAACTCATGCCGGGCGGGGTCTCCTCACCCGTGCGTGCCTTCAAATCCGTTGGCGGAACGCCCCGGTTCATAGCCGGCGGCGACGGCCCGTACCTCGTCGATGTCGATGGCAACCGCTACATCGACTACGTGCTGTCGTTCGGCCCTCTTCTGCTCGGTCACGCGCCCAAGAGCGTCACGCGAGCCGTCGCCGATCAGGCCGCGCTGGGTACCAGTTTCGGTGCGCCCAGCCCGTTGGAGGTCGAGTTGGCGCGGACGATCCAGTCGCGTTTTCCCTCGATGGAGCGGCTGCGGTTCGTCAACTCCGGCACCGAAGGCGCGATGAGTGCCGTCCGGGCTGCCCGGGCGTACACAGGCCGCAACAAAGTCGTCAAGTTCGACGGGCACTACCACGGCCACGCGGACCTCCTGTTGGCGAAGGCCGGCAGCGGGGTTGCCACGCTGGGCTTGCCGGACTCACCCGGAGTGCCCCGCGCCGTCACCGCCGACACGCTGGTGATCCCGTTCAACGACGAAGACGCCGTCCGCGAGGTCTTCGAGAAAGAAGGCGAGCACATCGCCGCCCTGCTCGTCGAGCCGATTGCCGGCAACATGGGCTTCGTCCGCCCTCGCGACGGCTTCCTGCAGTTTCTCCGCGAAACGGCTGATCAATACGGCGCACTGCTCGTGTTCGACGAAGTCATGGTCGGTTTCCGGGTTGCCCCTGGCGGAGCCCAAGCCCACTACGGCGTCACACCTGACGTCACGATCTTGGGCAAGGTGATCGGCGGAGGGCTGCCCGTTGGCGCGTATGGCGGCAAGGAGGAGGTCATGCGCATGATCGCGCCCGATGGCCCGGTCTACCAAGCCGGCACGTTGTCCGGCAATCCACTAGCGATGGCCGCCGGGCTCGCCTTGATCCGCGAGTTGGACAACTCGGATGCATGGGAACGTGCCACAGAGGCAGCGGCCGGCACGGTAGAAGCGATTCAATCGGCTGCCGATGCGGCCGGCGTGCCCGTCCGGGCCGACTACGTGGGGGCCATGTTCGGCTTCTTCCTCACAGACCAGCGCGTCTACAGCTACGACGATGCCGCCGCCTGCGACCGCGCAACGTTCGCGCGGCTCCACGGGCTTCTGCTGGAGCGCGGGGTGTATCTCCCCCCCTCCCCCTTCGAAGCCTGCTTCACGTCGAGCGCCCACACGCCGGCTGTGATTGCCGAAGCAGCCGAGGCGTTCCGCTCCGCGTTTGCCGCGCTCTGATGCTAGGCCGGACCTAGTTTGCCGGACCTACGAGCTTACTCCCCATGCCCCCATCCGATACGGACTCCTCAACCGCGCCCCGCGGGCTGCTCGGCGTGCTCTTTTTGGGCACGCTGCTCGCGGCCCTCGACATTGCCATCGTGGGGCCAGCGCTGCCGGCGCTCCGGGAAGCATTCGTATTGAGCGAGCGGGCGGCCACGTGGACGTTTACCGCGTTTGTGCTCGCCAACCTTGCCGGTTTACCGGTGATGGCCGCCTTGTCTGACCGGCTCGGCCGGCGGCGGGTCTACGTGGCCGATGTGGCGCTGTTTGCGGTGGGCTCACTCATCGTGGCGCTCGCGCCGTCGTTTGGGGTGTTGCTTGCCGGGCGCGTCGTGCAGGGATTGGGCGCATCAGGCATTTTCCCAGTGGCCTCCGCCGTCATTGGCGACGTGTATCCTCCCGAATCGCGTGGCCGTGCGTTGGGCCTGATCGGAGCGGTCTTTGGTGTCGCCTTTTTGATCGGCCCGACGGTGGGCGGTATTGTTCTGGCCGTGGGAAGTTGGCGGTGGCTCTTCGCGCTGCAGATTCCACTCGCGCTGCTTGTCATCATGCGGTCCGGCAGCGTCTTGCCGCAGGAGCGCGCGCCCGACCCACGGCCCTTCGACCTCGCCGGCGTGTTGACGCTGACGGCGCTGCTTTCGGCCCTGGTTGTCGGGCTGAGTGGGCTCGACGCCAACGCTCCGCTTGCTGGCTTGACGACTCCCTGGGTGGGCGGACCGCTCGCGCTCGCGCTGCTGCTGCTGCCCGTCCTCGTCCACATCCAACGAACGGCCGCTGCACCCGTACTCAGCCCAAACTTGGTGCGCCGGCGAGGCGTTCAGATCGCCTGCGTTCTGGCTGTAGGTGCCGGCATCGTCGAGGCGGCGTTTGTGCTGCTCTCGGATTACGTCGTGGTCGCCTTCAATGTCGGGCAATCAACCGCGTCGTACTTGTTGTTGCCGTTGGTTGCCGGCGTGGCCGTCGGGTCCCCGCTTTCAGGCCGGCTGCTCGACCGGATTGGTGCCAGGCCCGTTGCCACGGCAGCAGGAGTGCTGATAGCCGCTGGACTTGCCGTGATCGTCTGGGCCGGTTCGTTAGGGGTCCACGTGGCGGGGACGGTCTTGCTCGGGCTGGGTCTCTCCGGCATTCTCGGCTCCTCGCTGCGGTACATCCTGCTCAACGAAGCAGGCATCCAGGAACGCACCGTAGCGCAAGGGCTCTCGTCGGTCTTTCTGAGTGTCGGCCAACTCGTGGGCGCTGCGGTCTTGGCAGCGTTAGCGGCCTCGTCTGCCGCCTCGCCGGCTGGGTACCGTTTGGGCTTCCTGCTCGTCGCCGCGACCGGCGTAGTCCTGGCCATCGCCGCGCAGTTTCTACAACCTGCGCAACGTTCTAGCTGACCTCAGCAGTCAGCCTTCCGCACGTGTCTGAGTGAACTCCTTTGGATGATTCGCCAGCCACTGACATGAACGCCGTTGCTTCCCTCCCTACTTCGCTGGAGTTCGGCCACGTGTACATGCCGAAGAGACCATCGCCGGTGCACAATGCGATTGCCCTCACCATCGTGGGAAGTGTAGCCGGTCTTGTTCTCGGCGTGATCTATGGAGGCGCAGTGCTCGTGTTCGCATTATCCGTTGGGCTATTCGGCGGCATCTGTGGATTCGTGCTTTCGGCCGGCCATTGGTATGCCGGCTGCGGCCAAAACGCGTTCATGCTCACCGAGGAGGGGTTCACCGGCATTGGTCGAAAGAGCTGTCTCGACGTGCCGTGGCACCGTGTTACGGCTGGGAAGCACGTCAAGTACAACCAGTGGTCCTTCGTGCTTGACGGTCCAACCCAGCGGACCGCCAGGATCTCACAGGTCACACAGCGATGAGGTCATGAAGGCCTTCGAGCAGTTGGTGCACCGCCGGCTGCCGGCACACGTGGATCTCGCTGTCGGCGACACGGCCAAAGTCAGGCGGCCAGATTGATTCTTTTACGTTTGGGTTGATCCCTCTCGCTCACCTTCGGCACGTGCCTAGATGAACCGACCTGGCAGATTCAACCTGGACACAGCCATGACCACAGTCGCCGCACTCCCCACTCCGCTCGAACTCAACCGCCTCTACGAGCCAACAAAGCCGTCGATCGTGCTACATGTGCTCGGGAGCGCGGCTTTCTTTGGCTTGGTCGGCCTTGGTTTTGCCTGGCAGGAATCCTACTCGTTCCTCGTGTTCGGGCTCTGCGGTGGTCTGATTGGGGCCCTGTGGGGGCTTGCGAGTTCTGCCGGCCGGTGGTACATCGGCAATGGACAGCACGCCTTCGTATTGACCGAAGATGGCTTTACGGTCATCGACAAGGAAGGCCGGCTTGATGTCCCCTGGCACGAGATCAGCTACGCCGAACACTGCTTGGACCAACACTGGGCGTTCGAGACCGATGCCCCCCGCCAGCGACGCGCGACGATCTCCATTGCCACGCACGATGACGAGGTCATGGATGCATTCGGACACTTGGTTCGGGGTCGTTTGCCTGTAGACGTAGAGGTCAAGGTCGTTGATCTGGGCGTGATCAATGACTGAGGCTCGCCGACCCTGTTCCAGATACGCCCCCCTTACGACCTCTAGAATGGCTCCTGGCGGACGTATACGTTCCAGCCGTGGTCGGCCGTGGCATCTGGGCCGGGAAAGGCAAAGGCGTAGGCTTCGTCTTGGTCGACGCACTTGTGCTTGTAGATCGTCACGGACTCATCCGTCACATCTTTGAAGAACATGACGTAGTACACCCCATTCCCCGTGTGCCCGACCCACCGGCCCTCCGCCGCGTCGAAGCTTTCGAGATGGATGTCGTAGCGCGTCGTGTAGGCCGGCCCATCCATGGAATACTCGACGAGTTCGGCACCAAAGACGTTTTTCGAGACCTGTGTACCATAGTTCGGAATGTCGAACGTCCACGCGTAGGTGCCGCGCAGTTCAAACGGATCTTGAACCGGGGCTGTATTCTCGGCGGGGTCTTGAGCCGAGCAGCTCGTCAAAGATGCGGCACATAACAACAGCGCGATGCAATGCAGCCAGAGACCCTGTAGACGTGACAGGCGATGACTTGGGGAAAGCGGCATGGGTTTCTGTGTTGGTGATGAGCACCGTTGCCTACCAAACTAGAAGGCCTCATGTCCTCGTCCTGTCGGGGAAACCCTGACCGCGGCACCGGGCGATCTGGGTCCGCACAGCAGCCGGCTCAAACCCAACAGCGGCCGGCATGCCAGAAGGCACACCGGCCGCCGCTGACCGCTTCTCAGCGTTCCCACGCGCCAGAAAAGCGCAACCCACCGTGACCATCCAAACGACTCGCAGAATCGGACGGGCCATGAGTGTACCCGTCCTGTTCCCACACGCTACGCGCTTCGGCTAATCGTACTTCACGGTTAGGGTTTGGAGACGAGACCGCTGAGAACGAACCAGCACGCTGTGTTGGACGACGTACCGGTGTCCATGCCTTCCACACGCACGGTTATACCGGACAGCGGCTGGTTCGTCTCAGCTGTCTCGGACAAGCCCGGAAACCGAAGGAGCCTGCACCCTGTGGCGAGGACCAGGCCGGCACCGGACATTCGGGACAACACATCACGAGGTATCTGCAAGGAGACACGACTCGCTATTTAGACTGACTCTAAACTAAGGTGTTTTTGGCGATTTGAACTCTGTGGCTACCGCTTTCACTCAAGGTTCATGCCCGGCTATCAGTCGCTTGCCCCTCGCACTCGTCCACGCGCATCTACCGAATCCGGCGGGCAAACAGCCCGAGCAAGACGGACGCGGCGATGAAGCCGGCATCGATCCAAAACGTGACCCACCAACCGTTGTGCACCGAGGCCCAGAGCCAACCGCCTGTTTTGAGCCCATTTGCAACCGGCACGAGGGCGCAAAGCACACTCGACAGTGCCAACTGCCAACGGGCGGCCTTTTGGGCGGTCGGCCCGATGAAGGCTGCCAGAATGAGCAGTCCCCAGACTCCGAAGAAGAGCGATTCTTCCCACACCTTGCGGTCTTCGAGCCCATCGGGCAAGGCTTGGGCAATGATGAAGAACGCCGCCACGGCCGCCACGAGTCCGCAGCCAAACCCAACGGTGAGCCGGCCCAGGATGTAGTGTGTCCGTGGCGTAGCCCGCTCGTCGCGAGGCCGGCGGACGACGATCCAGATGACGTTGCCGGTCAGGATAACGGCACTGGCGGCCATCGCCAGAAGGAAGAACAGGGCATCGAGTAGCCAACCGCCGACGTCGGCGTAGTGCAACTGCTCGGTGACCGCGTACGTCGCGCCGAGGGCCGTGGGGGTGACAGGCGGATTGTTGGTGAGGACCGCTCCCGTAGCCGCGTTGAGAGTGGCTTTGCCCGAAGTCGTGAGCGTTTCCGAGATGTGGCCGCGCAGCGTGGCCGTGGCGCCGGCGTCCCCCCAGCGCTCGTAGGTGAGGGTAATGGGGTCGATCCCTTCCCAGCCCTCGGGGAGCTGCGCGACCAACGTTTCTGGTGAGAGCATCACGGCCGGGATGCCTGTGGAGTCGGCCTCGGGTATGCCAGTACCGTAGATCGCCGCCTGATAGGCATCGGCATCGCCGCCGAAAAACCCATCGACGATCTGGGGCTGCATGATGATCATGATGGAAATGATCGCGCCCGTCAGGGCAAAGAGCAGCGTGAATGGGAGCCCAACGACGCCCAGGACCACGTGGGCATCGGTCAACCACGTGCGGGCCGTGCGCTTCGCCCGGAACGTATGCCAGTCTTGGGGCAGCTTCCTGAGGTGGATCAGCAGGCCGCTCAGCAACGCAAAGAGCAAGAAGACGGCAATGATGCCGGCAATCGCAATGCCGATCAGCGAATGGCCTGGCAAGATGTACCGGAGTTGCAGCAGGAAGTGAAGCTGGAACAGCGTCAAACTGAGCCGGCTCTTTCCGCCGCGCGCCAACTCCTCTCCTGTGGTCGTGCTGTGCTGGACGAGCGTCAGCGTACTGTCGCCCTCGGCCGTGTACCGGAGGAACGTGGACCGGCGCTCGCCGAACGGGAAGACGTACAGGACATCGCTCCCGTACGCCGGCGGCTTCTCCTCGAACACCGGCAGCACGAGTTCGTCGGTGCTGAACTGCGGCGATCCGCGAAGCGCGGGATCGGCCCAGACGTCGAGTTGCGTGCGGTAGAGGGCGAACGCGCCGGCAAAGAAGATCACGAAGAGCACCAGCCCCAGCGCTACGCCTGAGACCGAGTGGGCATCCCACATCAACCGCTGCGCCCACGGGTTGAGACCGTTCTTTCGCTTCGCGAGAGCGGGCGTCTTCTGTTTAGCCACTGGAGGAGCAGACGCCACGGCGTTCACCTCAGCCGGCTGCGGCCGAACTGGTGGGGCGTCTTCCGAACGTCGCACTTTGGTTTCCATCTCCCCAGTCTACGGGTGGGATAACAAAAAAGGGCGGCTGGGCCAGAAGTTAACCAGCCCAACCGCCCAACAATCAACCATCGACTAGAAGCTAAGGCCTAGCGTGACGGTGATGTTGCGTCCGTAACCGTTGCGGCGGCGAATGGCGAAGACATCGCCCACTTGACGCTGTGAGATCGGCGGGATGTAGGTCTCATTGAGCAGGTTGAGCACCTGGACGGCGACGCTGCCCCCCACACCACCGAAGACATCCGGCGGAATGGCATAGCTCAGACCGAGATCGACGGTCGTGTAGCCACGAAGCCGGTACGCATCGGCACGAATGAGTTCACCACTGTTGTTGCGGTCAAACTCTCCATCATTGTCTTCATCGAAGAGCACGACGAACGCGCGGTCTCGGTTGTTGACCGTAAACACCTCGGCATTCACGCTCAGCCCTTGCACGGCTGGAATGGCGTAGGACGCCCGAAGCGCCGTCGTCAACGGAATGGCCTCGATGCTAGAGGCCGGCTGGAACGTCCCGTCGTCTTGCGGATCG
>JBCDHV010000014.1:0-18088 GCA_038749615.1 Bacteroidota bacterium | reverse complement strand
GCCTCCATCATCGGATAGCGTTCCCACCCAAACGTTCGGTGCTCGACGCGCGAGGAGGCAAACCCGTCCGGCCCTTCGTTGGCATGACGCGCGATGGTACGCACGAGATCCGTCGTCGGGTCGTGCGTGAACGTCGTCTTCAGCAGGGTCGCGTAGCCACTCGATGCCCGTTCTTCCATGCGTTCGACAGCCACTGAGCTGTTCAGACGGTACAGCACGTGAATTTCGGTAAGCTCCGAGGTGCCAAAGGCCGTCGTCAGCGGGACTGCACCGAGCCGCATCGTGCGGATCGTCCGGCGTTGCGGCACGCCATCGGCCCCACCCAGATCCGTCTGGGCCGGCAGTCCCCAGTTGAGGTGCGCATTGTCTTGCAGCAGCGTAGCCGAGCGATTCTGCCGGCGCAATACGGCGTGCATCGGCCGCACGGCACCGCCGGCAACCTGGTCCGTCGTGTAGTAGGTGCGCGTAAAATCGCCCGTTTCGTCGTCTGCGCGCATCACCCACGGGTAATAGACCGCTGCCTGCCCGCGCTGGCTGGGGCGGAAAAAGTCGGCATGAATCGCGCCTCGCCCGCTGGTCCAGTGCCGGCCAGGAACACCGCTAGGCCGGCCGGAGCCGTAGCTGAACCGCGTCACACGGCGCTGGCCGAGTCCGTTGTCGCGAGTAATCGTCTTGACCCGCGTTCCCCCTTGCCGGTTGTTGAGATTCCCGAATGCGTAGCCTGGTCCAGCAGCCGTCGTGCCATCGGTTTCGATGATGGTGTATCCTACCGTGGTGTAATCCACCCAGTCGTTCTCATACTCGAAGACCTCTGACGCACCGGACGGGTAACGAATGGTATGCAGGCTCCACGACCGCCCGTCGAGATGCGACGGATCGGCCGGGGCGTGGATGGAACCGCCGGCTCGGTAGAAGCCGAAATCGTCTCGGTTGCTACTGCTGAGTGTCTCGCCACCAAACGTCGGGTAGTACGTGAAGACGTACTCTCCGCCGGCTAGATCGGGCGCGAGGCGGCCCCCGTTTTGGCCAAGCAATTCGATGCCACAGAGCGTCGACCGTGGCGTCGCGTCAACACCGGGCAAGGCCGTGCAGGAACCAGTCGACCCCGCGCCGGCATAGCGCAGAACGGCCGACTGGACGAGATTACGCCCTCCGGCATTCGTCTTGGCATACAGCTCGACGCGGTCCAACTTCCGCAGCGTGTTCGATTCCCATAGCTGCTGCTCGCCTTCTGGCTTGTCCGAGGTAAAAAACTCGGCGACGTGCGTCGGCGTCTCCACCCGGGCGAGATACACCGCCTGCTTGATCCGCAGCGGACCGACTGGAACCTGATTCGGCCCATCCGAGCGTTCGCGGGTGGTGACCGGGTTCAGATAGTCGAAGCGAATCCACTGCCCGGGCGACCCGTGCACCGGTAGTGCGGTTCCGGGATAATCGGGGCCGAGGATCGCCATCAAGCGCCACGCATCGACGTAGAACGACTTGGCGTAGAGTTCGCGGGCATCAAAGGGCTCGACGTGGGCGGCGAGCGTTGGCCGGCCGAAGACGTAGCGCCGGCCTTCGAGATCGGTAATGGTGAACCGGAGAATGTCCGACTTCTGCACGCGATCGACAGCAATCTCATCCGGCCGAGGGAGGTAACGCTCGGTCGTGTAGGCCTGGCCAGCATGGTCAACGTCGAGCCGGCCCGTCTCGGTGTCGATGCGATACGGTTTCCAAGCGTGCGCGTAGAATCCGTTGGGCTCACCGCGCGGGGGAGCCGGCGAATCGGTCTGCGTCCGCCGGCTCATCGCAAACGATAGCTCTGGCCCCGAGACGTAGTACACGTCGGGCTGGACCGCTGGAATGTCGTCATAGTCTGGCCCGTAGCGCTCGCCGTCCCACGCCGCAGCCTGCACGTCCCGCACGATACTCCCCGGATCGAAGCTCCACCCCAGCCCGACCCAACTCGACGGCTGATGCACCCGAATGCCCGACTGGTACGAGAGCACAACCGGAAAATCGAGCCCCCCGAGTCCCGGAACGTTCAACAACGGTACAGAGAGCGCGAGATCGCCCTTCGCCCCGACGCCGGGTTCTGGCACGTCCGCCGGCCGCCACACATCCGGCTGCGTCACGTGCTCGTTGAACACGGTCACGCCTGTCTGCGGCTGGGCATGTACCGCCTCAACAAAGACGAGTGCCGCAAGAAAAACAAGGAATCCGAGAGGGCGCATGGGCATGGTTGGATGGGGTTTGGTTGGACGGGACGCTCACTGCGTTCGCTGTGGGATTCGCATGGCAGGAGTTGGGGCACACCTCGCCCAACAGCCCAACCCCAGTGAGCCTTGGCTCGTTGAGACGAGGCGAACGCACGGCAAGCGGCGAAGCCCTATCCGATGACGTTCATCAGGTCGAACATGGGGAGGTAGAGGGCGGTCAGGAGACCGCCTACGATGAGGCCGATGCCGGCGATCAGAAGCGGCTCGATCATGGAGGTCAGGCCGTCGAGGGCGTCTTCGACTTCCTGCTCGAAGTGGTCGCCGACGTACGTCGCCATGTCGGCGAGCCGGGCAGTTCGCTCGCCGGCTCCGAGCATGTGGGCCACAGCCGGCGGGAAGAGCCGGCTCCGCGCGAGTTGCCGGCCAAACGAGGCACCGCGGCGGATGGCCTGGTCGAGGCGGCGCACGTCTCGCGCGAGTAACGGACTGGGCGTAGTGCGGCCGGTGAGTTCCAGCGCGTGTGCGAGCGGAACGCCGCCGGCCAGCAAGGTCCCGAGCGTTTGGCACCAGCCGGCCAAGACTTGCTTTTTGAGTAGCGCACCGGCAAACGGCAGTCGAAAGCGCACGCGGTCCCAGAGCAATCGGCCCGACGGCGTTCGGCCGGCATACACCGTTCCGGCCGACGTAAGCAAAAGCCCAATCATCAGCGGCACGGCTTGTGTGCTCAGCGTATGGCCCGCACGGATGACCAGCTTCGTAGGGCCGGGCAATTCTGCACCAAACTGGCTAAACATGCCGGCAAACGTCGGCACGATCTCGACGAGGAAAAACCCCACAGCCAGCACGGCCACTAGGATCACAAGCGCCGGGTACGCCAGTGCCGAACGCACTTTTCGGCGGAGCGTCTGCTGGCGGTCGAGGCCATCGGCGAGCCGGCGGAGGGCGTCGTCTAGTACGCCAGCCGCCTCGCCCACCCGGACGAGCCCGACGTACAGCGCGTCGAATGTCTTTGGATGAGCGGCCAGCGCGTCGGAGAGCGCCCGTCCCCGGCGCACGTCGGCTTCGACTTGTCCGAGTATGTGCTGCATCCGCCGGCCAGGCGTAGCGGCGCGCGCGGCGTCCAGCGCCTCAACGACCGTCAGCCGCGCGCCGATCATGACGGAGAAGACTCGGGTGAATGCAGGGAGGGACATGGTTGGGTTTATGAATTGGGCTGTATGATGTATGAATCCCTTTCGGATGCTTTAGCGGGTGGTGATGCGTTGGGTGGCTTCGATGTGCCGGCCTCGGGAGAGGGCGGAAAGCGTGATGCGGTGGCCCTCCGGCGTGGGGCGAATGGCGAAGTGGTCCAGACGCGTTTGGGGGCTGTTCACAGAGGCGGTTCCTCGGTAGAGCCGGCCTTTGGTAAAGCGGTAGTGGATGGCGCCTCGGTTGGGGCGTGTCAAAGTCCAGGTTGATTCGGCCGGCACGATGCGCTCGGCGTCTGCCACGTCACGGCTGACACGGTCGAGGAGAACGTGGGCTTCGGTCCGGAAGGCTTCGGCGCGTTGCCACTCAGTGAGCGTTCGGTGAGCAGCTTCGTAGAGCTGAAAGGCTCCGACGGCCACGAAGCCGGCGACCAGCAGGATGACGAGCAATTCGAGCGTCGTCTGGCCAGATTCGGCGTGCGCTGCGCAGGAGTTCAGGATCGTCTTCATGGTCGGCGGAGCGTCGTTAGGGAAACGGCTGCGGTGAAGGTGGAATCGGGCCGGCGGTGGTAGACCTCGGCGGTCAAGCGCAACAGAGAACCCTCGGGCTCGACGCGGAGACGGACACGCCATCGGCGGTCGGGCGTCTCGGTATCGGTTGCGGCCGGCAGTGGGGTCCTCCGTGCCTGTTCTAGCGCGTCGCGGGCCAACAGGAGGCCGGTTCGCTGCGCTTCGGCAGGGCGCGGATCGGCGAGTTCACCGAGGAGCCCGACGAACGGCACCAACACGGTCAGCAAGAGCGCGAGGGCGACGAGTACGTCGAGCATCGAAGTCCCCTGCTCTGATGGGCTAGACGGAATGGGGCTCATTTTGCAACCTCGTCCACCACACTTTCTTGCCGAATCCCCTCGAACCGTTCGCCTCCCAACAGCCTCGCCGGCCCTACGAAGTCCGCTGGCCGGCCCGTGAGGTCGATCTCGGCGTCGATGAGCCAGTTGATCAGATGCGTCCCTGTGACCGTCTCGCTTCGGTAGTAGCGATGCGTCTGCCTCGACACGAGCGAGCCCATGACTGTGCCGGCGAGGTCCGTTTCCGCGCCGTTGAGCACGATGCCCCTCACAAGCCCTTCTGCGCCAATCCGAACGCGGCCGTGCGGCACTGCCGGCTCTGGGCTAAGCGGCGGATGCACAACCGTCCCTTCGACCATCCCCTCGATCACGATGCCCTCCCCCGCTTCCGCCCCGTCGCCGGCAACCGCCAACACAGAAGGCCACTCGGCCTGCGCCCCTGCGCGAACGCTTACGCTCCGCCTCGACATCCACTGCCCGGGCGTACGAACCCCAGCTTCCAGCACGACGCCCTCGGCCCCGTATCCAACCATCAATTCGCTCTCCACGCCTGCCCCAACGTGCAACGTCCCCGACACCAGCAGCCGTGTGCCGGCTTCGAGCTTGAGAGGCCCATCGAGCCACGCGTCGCCTCGCACCACGACTGTTCGTGGGTGCCGAAACATGGCCGAATCCGCCGAAGAGAACATGGCCTCCTCTTTGAAGACCGTCACAGCCATCTCCTCTGGGAGCCATCGCGCCGCCGATCTAGACGTGTACGCTGGCGGACCAGCACGTGTCTGTGCCGTGTCGATGAGCGCGTCGTACCGATCTAGCAGCTCGTGGACGTGCTCGAACTCAGCCGGCACGTGAATCGAATCGTAGCGTTGCACTAGGCCGTTCAGATGCCCGGTAAAGCCCTGCCCGTCGAGGGTCGTGGTCGTATCCAGGGCGAGTCCGGCAGGAGCCACGACCGCCACATCGCCGCGCAGTTGCGTGGCACCGTTGAGCGTGACGCCAGCCCCGCCTACCGGCCCCCAGAGCACGAGGGCATGCTCAAAGAGCGGAGCCGGCCGTTCACCGGCGAGCACGCGCACGAACGCCTCGCGCCGGCCGGCCTCAGCATGGCTCCGTACGAGCCGCATCAGCCCGAATGGCCGCGTCTCGATGCGCACGTCCAGCGAGCCGGCCACGGCAACGAGCGTATCCGCCGGCCACACCTCGCCCTCCTGGCCTAACCCATGCAGCCCTCGTTCGATGCCGGCCTCGGCGAGATACCGCGCCTGCCACGCATCGACGTTGCTGGCAGCTGTCGCATAGGCCGTCCACCGAACGAGCAACAACGAGCCGGCGATCATGCCCAACACGCCAATCAAGACGAGGACGAGGACCAAGGCCGCGCCTTGGTCTGTTGGGCGGGGGTTGGGTGGGTGGTTGGGCGGGGCAGCCGATGGTAAAGAGGCAGACATCTCGGAATGCTGTTTAGACGCAGCCCGACTGCCCAACCAATACCCAACCAACCAACAGCCAAGGCGCGAACGGGAGGGTGCGGGAGCGGGTGGAGAGGCCGGCGAGTGCGCCGAGGACGATGGCAGCGTAGGTGACGAGCCAGACCTCGTGGCCGAGGTGCAGGGCGAGGGCAGCGAGGAGCTTCACGTCGCCCATGCCGAAGCCGTTACGATCCCAGATCCGCCGGCACACCGCGTTGATCGCCAGCAGAGCAACCAGGAGCGACAGGGCAGCTAGCAACCTTTCGTTCCAACTTGGGCCGGCCACCGCGAATGCACTGAGCGCAACGAGCGCCGAGAGCGGGTTGGGGATGATCCGGTGCCGGCTATCGATGACCGCCGCGCTCACGAGCAAGCTGGCGAGTATCCACGTCTCCCAACTCGCCGCTGACAGCGTCAACGCTACGCCGGTCCCGGCCCACACTTCCCTCCCGTACCCATCTGACCATCCCGGCCGCCGGAGCCACCAAGACAGCAAAACAGCACCGAGCGGAACAACAAGCCCGCCCCACCACCCAACCGCCCAACCGTCCACCATCAGTCCACGACCCGTTCGGTGAGGCGCTTCTGCTCGTCGATGGCCCACTCGTTGAAGGTCCCGTCCTTGTCGAAGTCCACCACGGATGTAGCCACAGCCGCAAAACCGGCCTCCGTGGCTTCGATCGAGTAGCGGTAGTAGGCGCTCCCGCCGGCGTCGACCGTCGCTGGTTGCTCAAATCCGAGTGTCAGGAGGTCTGGCGCGTATTGGTCGTGCTCGAAGTAGTGGGTCTGCTGGAGGGTGTAGAGATGCGAGAGGTTCGCTTTGGCTTCGGAGGCCTTGGCCTTCGTCGTGATGCTAAGGAAGCGCGGGATGGCGAGGAGCGCCAGAATCCCCACGATGACGAGCACGACGAGCAGTTCGGTCAGGGAAAAGCCCTCTTCCTGCGCCCAAGAGTGGGTCGAATACGGCATGGTGCGATGTCCGATTGCCCGGCCCTGGCGGCCGGTGGTGACGCGGCCGGCAGCTACGTGCTAGCCGGCTCTACTCGGACATGCGTAGAAACGCCAAATTTTGGGCAGCTTTTTTCCGGGTGCTTGGTTTTCGACCTAAAAACGGCCGTCCTGCATCTGAGCATAACCGCTTTGCATCACGGCCCATGCAGAAACTTGGAATCCCGAAACCAGAGTTGGACGCGCTCACCGATTGATGTACTTTGAGTCTACACCACTTGCCCCCTCCCTAGGCTACCCCCATAGGCTAGAAGGCGGGCACTCTTCAGGACCAAAGGAACGAATCACCCCGTGATTCTCAGGTAGATGTACGCAGCGTGGTCCCCACTCCCACTTGTTGTGTTCTCGGAGCCTCTCTCGCTACCCTGTCTACCCGGACAGACGTGGCGCACACTGCCGCACGCGTGAGCCCTTCTACCTTCGTCTGACACAGACACCCAGAATCGCTTGGGTCGGTTGCTTCCCCAACCCTCTCTTCTTCATGAGAACCTACCGTTACTCGCTGATCGCGAGCCTCACGCTCGTGGTTGCTCTGGGTACACTCTGGGCCATCGACCGGCCCACCCCGCTCGAACGAGAGCGCGCGGCATACCAGACGTTCATCAACGAGCACCCCTACATGCAGCCCGACCGGGAGCATCCTGACGGCCCGCCCGGCCTCAGCAGCCCCGGCGAGGCCTCCGAATTCGAATTCCTGCGCACCGTTGACCCCGTTACCAAGGGCATCCCCTACGAGCGGCTCTGGCGTGCCAACGAGATCGGCCAGCAGCAACTCCGCAACCGGATCGGCCAACCGCCCGCTGTCACGTCAGCCTGGGTGGAACGCGGGCCGAACAACGTCGGTGGCCGGACCCGTGCCATGTTGTGGGATCCGAACACGACCAACAAGTTCTGGGCAGCCGGCGTCTCGGGTGGGCTCTGGACCACCTCGGACATCACCGACCCGGCTCAATCCTGGACCAAGCAAAACGACTTCTGGGAAAACATCGCCGTGACGGCCATCGAGTACGACCCGAACAACACGCAGATCTTCTACGTGACGACGGGCGAAGGCTTCTTCAACTTTGACGCCGTCCGAGGCGGTGGCGTGTGGAAATCGACGAACGGGGGCACCTCGTTTACCCGTCTGGCAAGCACCACAGGGGCGGACTTCACCTACCTCCAGGACATCGACGTGACGGGAGCGAGCACGGTACTCCTGACAACGCGCGACGAAGGCCTTCAGCGCTCCACGGACGGCGGTGCGTCGTGGACGAAAGTGTTGGGCTTCGGGACTTCGCCGGCAACGACCACGGACCGAGCTTCGGACATCGAGATTGCCGCCAATGGGGATATCTACGTCTCCTTCGGCATTTTCTCCTCTGGTGGCGTCTACAAGTCGACGGACGATGGCGTCACGTGGACCCAGCAGACGTTGCCCTTCGCTCCCTCCGGGAATGCACCAGCGACAAACAACTACCAGCGCATCGAGCTCTGCACGGCGCCCTCTGACGCCAACACGGTGTACGCGGCTACCCAACAAGCCAATGGGAGTGGCACCGGTGCGAACGCGGTAAACCACGTCTTCAAAACCACGGACGGCGGTGCGAATTGGGCCTCTGTTACGACGCCGACGCCCACGAACGCCCAGGCTTGGTACGACCTCATCTGCACCGTCGACCCGAACGACCCCGATGATGTCATGCTGGGCGTGGCCGTCCGCGTCTACCGCTCACTCGACGGCGGCGCGACGTGGACCAACCGCGCCGGCTCGCTCCACCCGGACCACCACGAAATCCTCTACCGGCCCGGCTCCTCGACGGAAGCCGTGTTCGGGCACGATGGAGGCGTCGATTACTCGTCGACCATGTCGAACGCGCAGCCGACGTACATCAGCCGGGACAACGGCTACAACGTCACCCAGTACTACGGCGGTGACCTCAGCCCGGCGAACGCGTCCAACGTGATCGTAGGCGGGACGCAGGACAACTCGACGCAGTACATCTCGGCGTCTGGCATCGCGAATGCGACCTCGCCCTCCCCGTTGAGCTGCTGCGACGGCGGTTTCACGATCATCGACCAAGATGACGCAAACTTCGCCATTGGCATGATTCAGTTTGGGGCCTCCTCCAGAAGCTTTGATGGCGGACAGACCTATGGCCCAACGGTCGATACTGGCGGTTTCTTCCTTGGTCAGAACAGCGGCCTGTTCATTGCGGCCATGGCGTTTGACGATAAGGAAGACCTCATGTACACCACACGTGGAACGAATCAGATGATCCGGGTCTCGAACATCAAAGACCCGAACGCCTCTCCCACACTGGCCGGTCTAACTGTACCCGGCCTCGGCAGTACCGCATCGACGTTCGCTCCGTCACCCTACGCAGCTCCTGGCGTCTCGACGGTCTTCGTTGGCTCCACATCGGGCAACGTCGTCCGCGTCGATAACGCACAGACAGGCGCCACCCCCCCCACCACGACGATCACCGGCACGATCAACGCCGGCAACATCTCGTCGATTGACATCGGGGCCAGCGAGAACCAACTGCTCGTCACCGTCTCGAACTACGGGGTCAACTCGGTCTACGAGACCCTTGACGGCGGCACGACGTGGACGAACAAGGACAGCGCTACGCTCCCAGACATCCCGGTTCGCTGGGCGCTTTACAACCCGAACAACCGGCAACAGGTCATCCTCGGTACGGAGTCTGGGATTTGGGAAACGCTGGACATCAATGCCAGCCCCGTCACGTGGACACGCGCACCCGGCTTCCCCACGGTCCGCGTGGATCAGCTCCAGGCCCGGACCTCGGACGGCCGCGTCACGGCGATCACCCACGGCCGAGGCTTCTTCGAGGCCACCTTCTCGCCGGCTCCCCTCCCGGTCGAACTGACGGCCTTCGATGCCATCGCCGGCCCAGAAGGCGTCGACTTGTCCTGGACCACGGCCACGGAAACTGACAATGCCGGCTTCGCCGTCGAAGTCCGCGGCCCGGACGCTGACACGTTCGAACAAGTCGCCTTCGTCGGTGGCGCTGGCACCACGGCCGAGCCGCAAGCCTACCGGTTCCGCGTCGAGTCGCTAGACCTCGGGCCGCACACGTTCCGGCTCAAGCAAATCGACTTCGACGGGCAATTCGAGTATTCGAGCGAAGTCGAGACGACGGTTACGCCGTCCACGCCCTTCGTGCTCTCGGCCCCGTATCCGAACCCGGCCGTTGAGCGGTCGACGTTGGAGATTGGCCTAGCCGAAACACAGGACGTGCGCATCGCCATCTTTGACGTGCAAGGCCGGCGGATCCGGACCGTCCACGACGGTGAGCTTTCCGCAAACCGGACGTACCGATTTGGCCTCGAAGTGGGCAGCTTGCCGGCCGGGACGTATCTCGTCCGCGTGGCTGGGCCTCGTCTCGACGAGACGCGCCGGTTCACGGTCATCAAGTAATCTCAGCCTGCGGCTGTAGATCTGCACCCACAGGCCGTACCGGAAACTCTTCCGGAATGGCGTGTACCATGCCGGGCCGGCTTCTTCGGAGGCTGGCCCGGCTTGCGTTTGTACGCTGTTTGTTTGCACGCCGTTTGTCTGCACGCGCACCTTCCCTGCTGCGCCATTCTGACCACACCTGCCCATCATGAGTCGCTTCCTACTCTCCCTCTCTGCCGCTGCGCTGTTGCTCACAGGCTGCGCCCAACCCGAGCCTGCTGACACCATCGACCCGACGACCACCATCGAAGAAGCGCCAGCCCCGGAGCCCGAAGTGGCTGCCTACGCCCTGTTGACCGCCACGGAAGGCAACACGGCATCTGGAACGGTCATGTTCACCCCGATGGCAGACGGAATTATGATTGATGGAACGGTAACCGGTGCCGGCAACGGCCTGCACGGCCTCCACATCCACGAGGGCAGCGAGTGCGGCCCTGATGGGAAAGCAGCTAAAGGCCACTACAACCCCTCTGGCGAACCGCACGCCGGCCCGGATTCCGATGAACGCCACGTCGGTGACCTCGGCAATATCGAAATCGCCACCGACGGCTCCGGTACGTACCAACGCCTCGACAGCGACGTCGCACTCGACGGCGACGCGTCCGTCATCGGCCGTACCGTCGTGCTCCACGGCAGCGCGGACGACCTGTCCTCTCAGCCGAGCGGCGACGCCGGCCCGCGCATCGCCTGCGGCGTCATCCGCACCGGCAGGCCACCAGCCATGTAGTGGAAGGGTGGAGGAGCGCTCACGAGGAGGAGTGGATGTGTGGTGATCGTGCACCCCGCGTTGCGTAGACTACGTAGCGTCGTGATTTATCTCGACGGGCTTTGGATACCGAAGCGTTTGCTTCCAAACCACCCGCCACCTGCTACCTGTTCACCCGCCACTTGAGCGCAGCGAAACATGTGCCCTGTGGTGCGCGCCGTGCCAGGCATAAAGACCTAGGTAGTGGGCGAGGGTATGGACGTGATTTGTTTCGGGGTGGGTGAAGGTGCGCTCGAAATCGGCCGGCTCCAGGCGGCGGAGGAGTTGGACCCAGGTGCGGTGGACGGCATCCAGCAGATCGAGCGGGATGTCGATCGGGCCGAGCCGGGCGTCAGGTAGATTGGCCCAGGCGTTTTCGTGGTACGCCTTGATGGTCGGCTGATCCTCCGTGAGCGTCCATTTGAACCGGACGAAGCCGTTCATGTGGCTCTCCGGCACGTGGTGAACAAGCTGCCGGACGGTCCACGCGCCGGCTCCGGGCCGGTACGGCAGATCCAGCTCGCTCTCATCGACCTCCTCGACGGCCGCCCGAAACGCAGTAGGCAGAGCCTCTACCTCATCGATCCACTGCGCGATCTGTGCCGGCGTAATGACACCCGGCGGCGCGTACCGCCCGATCGGATACTTCCACTGCTCAAGCGTTCTGGTCATTTGGGTGGTTGGGTGGTTGGGTGGTTGGGTGGTTGGGTGGTTGGGTGGTTGAAGATGCTTGCCACACCTGCCACTTTGCAACATGTGCCACACTCCTGTGGCTGTGTGGCTGTGTGGCTGTGTGGCTGTGTGGCTGTGTGGCTGAAGATGATTGCCACATCTGCCACTTTGCAACATGTGCCACCTTGCCACACCACATGCGGCAAACGGCGATACGGGCCAGACCAGAGGACGAACGCGCGGGGGTCAGTGGCCGTAAGAACAGCAGATCGTAAGATTTCGGGCCGGTGTAACCATTCCGCCGGCTCTGGAACAAAGAATCAAGCCATCGTACTTCCTTAGCAGCCTTTTATTTGTAACCCTTATCCCTATGCGATTGCTCACGTTTATGCTTCTGTTCGCCGGCTTCATGGCGTCAGGGTGCAACTCTCAGACCTCGTCGCTAGCTGACACGCCGGCGGTGCAAGGGGTCGATTCTACCCTTTCCGTGGCCACCTTTGCCGGCGGCTGTTTCTGGTGCCTCGAAGAGCCCTTTGAGCGGCTCGATGGCGTCAAGGCGGTCATCTCTGGCTACGCCGGCGGCACCAAGCCCAACCCGACGTACGGCGAAGTCTCTTCAGGCCGTACCGACTACCGTGAAGCCGTCCAGATCCGCTACGACGCCGACGTGATCTCGTACTCAGAACTGCTCGATGTATTTTGGCGCGCGTTCGACCCCACGGATGCCGGCGGCCAGTTTGCGGACCGAGGCCGGCACTACGAGTCCATGGTGTATGCCCACACGCCGGAGCAGCGGAATCTCGCTCAAGCGTCGAAGCAGTCCCTCGGCCAAAATGGCCCATTCGACGAGCCCATCGTGACGCCGATCGTTGCGTACACGAATTTCTACCCGGCTGAGGACTACCACCAGGATTACTACCGGAAAAATCCAGGCCACTACAACCGCTACGCCGAAGGTTCGGGCCGCAAGCCCTTCCTCCGCCGCACCTGGGGGTACGACATCTCGAAGCAGGCCATCCCCGCTGATGAACAGCGGTTTGCGCCGGCTCCGGCCATGTCCGATGTCCCCGGCGGCGCTACGAAGTCCGACGACGGCAGTGCCAGCAACGCCGCATGGGAACGCTTCGAAAAGCCCTCCGATGACGTGCTCCGCGAAAAGCTGACGCCGATCCAATACCGGATCACCCAGGAAGACGGCACCGAACGTGCCTTTTCGAACGAGTTCTGGGACAACAAGGAAGCCGGCATCTACGTCGACATCGTCTCCGGCGAGCCGCTGTTTTCCTCGACCGACAAGTACAAATCCGGCACCGGCTGGCCGTCGTTTACCCGGCCGCTGGAGCAGGAGTTGATTGTCGAGAAAGCCGACCGCTCGTACGGCATGGTTCGTACGGAAGTCCGCAGCAAAATCGGCGACAGCCACCTCGGCCATGTCTTCAGCGACGGCCCAGCCCCCACAGGCCTCCGCTACTGCATCAACTCCGCCGCCCTCCGCTTCATCCCAGTTGACCAACTAGAAGCCGAAGGCTACGGCGAATACGCATCGCTCTTTTAGTTCGCTTCGCTCACGTGGTTCGTGGTGTGTGGGTTTGTAGATCGTCTCTCCTGGGAGACATATCACAAATCCACGCATCACGAACCACGTTAAAGCACCGGCGCTAGCAGGCGCGTCCCCTGGACGGCGAGGCGGAACGGTTTGGACTGGCTGGTCAGGTCGTCGCGGTGGAGACGGGTGGATCGGTCTAGGTCATGCTCCAACATGCTGGCGACTTCCGCGCACAGTTTGGCGTCGTTGGCGAGGCAGGTGGCCTCGAAATTGAGGCGGAACGAGCGGTTGTCGAAGTTGGCCGTGCCGATGGCGGCGTAGTCCTCATCGACGAGGAGGACTTTCTGGTGCATGAAGCCTTCCTCGTAGAGGTAGACCTTCACGCCGGCTCGCTCGATCTCGGGGAAATACGCGTACGGGACGAACTTGAAGAGCAGGCTATCGCTGGTCCTCGGCATCAACACGCGCACGTCGACGCCACGCAAGGCCGCCAGTTGCAACGCGCCGAGGACGCGCCCGTCCGGCACGAAGTAGGGCGTAGCGATCCAGACGCGTTTCTCGGCGCTCTCGATGGCGTGAACGAACAGCAGACCGCACGTTTCGAGATCGTCTGCCGGCCCCGAAGCTAGGACGAGCGCGCACTGATCGCTCGGGCTGGGACTTGGCGTCCAGGACAGTTCGGGAGCTTCGCCGGCACTGTAAAACCAGTCTTGCATCAGCGACACCTGAAGCCCCTGCACCACCGGCCCCTCGGCGCGCAAGTGCGTGTCTCGCCACGGCCCAATCGATTCGTCACGCCCGAGGTATTCATCGCCCATGTTCAGGCCGCCCACGAACCCGACGCGCCCGTCCACCACGGTGATCTTGCGGTGATTGCGGAAGTTGAGGCGGAAGCGCCGAAGCCACCGCCGCCGGCCTCCAAACGCCGAGGTCCTGACGCCGGCCTTCCGCAGCGCATCGAGATACCGCTCCGGTAACTTGTGCGACCCGACCACGTCGTACAGCAACCGCACATCTACGCCCCGCTCGGCCGCCCGAATCAACGCCTGCTGATACGCCGTCCCAATCTCGTCGTCGTGGATGATGTAGAACTGGGTGAAGACGTACGCCTCGGCCGCATCGATAGCTTCGAACAGCGCAGCGTAGGTCGCCTCGCCATCGATGAGCAGATCCAGGCGGTTCCCTCGTGTAAACGGCTGTGTGGCCAGCCGGCGAAACCCTTCGATCTCGATCCGCTCGCGCAGGTCTTTCCGGTCCTCGGGCGGCATCCGGTAGGGTTCGAGATCCGAGCGGTCGATCCCCGGCAACACGTCCGCTTCAAATCGATCCATCGCGCCGATGTAATCGTCGAACGTGCTCCGCCCGAAAATCCAGTAGAGCGGCAGTGTCAACAACGGCAGCGAAATCAAGGAGATCGCCCAAGCCGTCGCTCCCTGGGGCGTGCGTGCGTTCATGACCGCATCCAACGCACTCAATCCGCCCAGGAGAAACACCACAGGCGTCAACACGCCGGCCACGAGGGTCAGGTCAAAGACGGAGAACACGGTGGTCTGAAAGGTATTTGAAGTGTACGATATGGGCCTGATTTTCTTGCGGTCAAGACCGTCCCACCCAGAACCCAGCTGCCATCATCGCTAACCCGAGTAGCCAGCCGGCCACCTCCACTACTCGGACCATCCGCTTGCGCGTGGCCGGGTCGGCACTGGACCACCCCCAATGCGCAGCGGCCAACCGGGCCCGAAACTCGGGTATCATACCAGCGCAAAGAAAAAAGAGGCCGGCCGCAACAAGCACGCCGGCACCTACCAGGTTCGTCATGGTGCCTCCCAGTAAACAACAGCAGGTAAGAAGGGGCAGCCTCGCTTAGTCTCTCCTTCACGTCCAGCTACACGCCTCAGATCGTGCGCCCTAGACCGTCTCAAGATACGATGCCCGCTGCAATCGTCATCTGCCGGCGTTCCCACCACCACACGGCCACGCCACCAATCACCGTCAACACCGAGTACCCGGCTACCAGCGCCACACCCACCGGAGCCGCACCGAACCAGCCTCCAGTCAGCCCGATGAACCCAAGTGCGGCGAGGCCACGCACGGCCTCCAACACGCCTCCCCAACGCAAGCGGTCCATCACGGTCGTGAACCCGTACACGCCGGCGAACAAGAACGCGCCGTAGACAAACAGATCCGGGAAACCGATGCGAGAAAGCCGGGCGAGCATGTCGACGAGCAGCACGATCAAGGCGAGGAAATGGAACGTCGACCAGGCTGAGAGCGCCGGCGTCAACTCGGGCCGGTACTTCTCGAAATTATACGGGTCGCGGATGTACGGGACCGGGTAGCGCTCGGCGACGTCAGGCGGACGCCAGCCAGTCGGCATGAACCAGACGCGCACTTTGTCCCACCATCGCTCGGCACGCCAGGCGTCTTTGGCGAGCAGCCAGATGTGCTGAAAATTGATCCGGATCGGGTTCCACGTCGCGGCCGGCCGCGTGATGCCGTAGACCGGCGGCACATCGTCCAATTCCTCCTGAAACGTGCCGAGCATCCGGTCCCACCACGGAAAGATCTGCCCGAGGTTTTTGTCGAGATACTCCGGGTTGATCGCGTGATGCACCCGGTGCTGGCTCGGTGTGACGATGACGTATTCGAGCCAGCCGAGCTTCGGCACGTGCTGCGTGTGGTACCAGAACTGCAGGAACAGATGCAGCGGCGCGATAATGTTGACCACGTCTGCCGGCACACCGATCACTGCGGCCGGCACCAAAAACAGCGCGTAGTAGCCGATGATGTTCGAAATCGATTGCCGGAGCGCACAGGCGAGGTTGAACTCCTCGCTGCTGTGGTGGATGACGTGGTTATTCCAGAACAGATTTACGCTGTGATTGAGCCGGTGCGAGCAGTAGCCGGCAAAATCGATTGCCACGAACGCGACCAGAAACACCCACCACGTACTCGGCAACTCGAACACCGCCAGCCAGCCAAGCAGAAACGGATACGACACGATCACGACCACCAGCCCCAGCGAGTCCTTCACGACGTTCGTCACGCCACTGCTTAGACTCGACAGCGTATCCGGCACGTTCAACGTCTGCTTCTTCTTCCATGCCCCGTACACTGCCTCGGCAAGCACGAGCAGCGAAAACAACGGAATCGCGATGAGTAAGGCGTTAGCGTAGGTCTGCATGGATCGCTCACGGTGTTCGCGTGGCAGGTGGGCGTACTCGCTCTGCTCGTGTGGCGGGTAGCAGGTGGTTCTTTCGGAAAACGTCGGAAATGGCTTGCAACCGTCCAGCCATTGAATCACTCGCTACGACGAGCAACGCGAGTGCGCTACTCGCCACTTGCTACGTGAGCGAAGCGAACTACCGAAGAACCGCCAGCCGGCCTACTTCTTCGTATACCGAGCGGTCTCCGCCGGCTATCTCGGCGGCTACGCGGATTTTGAACAGGTAGGCTCCGGTGGCCACAGGGTCCAAGTCGGTATCGCGACCGTCCCAGGTGAAGCTGACGGGGCCACCAGGCAACACGCCCGTTGGGAGGGCCTCTGTGGGTTCGATCACGCGGATGAGCCGGCCGGAAATCGTATAGATTCGAAGTTCGACATCTGCCGGGGTTCCAGGCGGTTGGTTGTGTTCAAAGAAAAACCGCGTGGGGCCGCCGAGCGTCGGGTTCGGATAGTTGTAGACGTTGCGGACGTCGAGATCGGTGCTCTCGGCAACGGTGAAGTCGAGCGTGGCGGTCGTCGAGTTGTTGACGACGTCCCAGGCCTTTACCTCGACGGTGTTCGGCCCAGGCTCCAGGTCACTCAACCGGACGCGGACAGTGCCGGCGTTCGGTTCGTCGAGCCGGCCTTCGAAGCGGTCGCCGATTTCCTGGGCTGCCTGCTGATCGCCGTTGATGACGAGCAGCATCTCATGCCCGACGCCGGTGCCGGTCGTGTTGAGACCGGTATCGTCGTTCAGGTCTACGACGAGCGTGGGTTCGGGCGTGGTGAGACTGCCGGACACGAAGCCGGGATCGTCGTTGAGGTACAGGTTCACGTCGGGGCCATCGGCGTCCTGCACCGGGTTGTCTGAGGTCCCCCCAACGATCACGTTGGCCGTTGCGCCGAAGCCGTCGATGCCGCGCTCTTCGCTCTGGACGTACACCGCGACACGGCCAGCACGGTTACGGTACGAGATGTCTTTGGGCACGACGAACGAGGTCTTGAACCGGCCGGCCTCAACGCGCACCTTGCCCTGGTAGATCAGGTCGTTCTGTACATCGTAGGCGTTGCCGGGCAACGTCGTCCGGCCTCCGCCATCGACTTCCACCGGCACTTCCCGGGCGGCATCGAACACGGACAGTTCGGCCACGCCGTTGTAGCCCACGTCCAACATGCCGTCAAACCCGCGCACCTCGCCTTCGATTTCGACCCGGCCTAGCGCTTGAAGCGGGGCCGTCCGCGCGTTCACATCGATCCCGCCGACGCGGGTCACGTCCACACTCTGCCGGGGGAGGCCGAGGCGCATCGTGGGGTCACCCAACAGGTTGAATTTGCGGTTGTTACCCTGGAGACCACGGTTCGAGTTCTTGGTGATCCGCATCACGTCGCCGAGCCGGCGGGGCAGCCCCTGCTCGTCGCGCGTGAACAGGTGTTGGTTCAGCTCCAGGTTCAGGCCGAGGTTGTACAGCTGCGTGCTCGGCGAGGTCACCACCAAGCGCACGGTCGTCATGAGGGCCACCGCCCCACCGTCCGACTTGAGCAGCAACGCCTCGGCTCCACTCTGCCGGCGGTTCATGTCGAACTTGCCGAACGAACACGTCGCGGTGACGAAGGTCGTGAGCTTGTCGAAGTTGTTGAGCAGTTCGATGTCTTCGAGCGTCAGCAGGTCTTCATCCGCGAGGCCGGCGTAGCCGCCATGTCCACTGTAATTCCAGAGCAGCGACCCCTGCTCGTCGATGAGCCG